>CAZCPL010000009.1:38482-55593 GCA_964500255.1 uncultured Solibacteraceae bacterium
GCAGTGCCCGCAAACCCGGCATGTCGATCAGCAGCCACCCGCCCGGTATCCGAATCATCTCGCGACCCGTCGTCGTATGCCGCCCTTTTTGATCGCTCTCACGCACCGCGTAGGTCCGCTGGCGTTCGCCACCCAAGAGCGCATTGACCAGCGTTGACTTCCCCGCCCCGGAAGATCCAATGAGCGCAGCGGTTTCGCCCGGGCACATGAGTCCGGCAACCGCATCCACGCCCCAGCCAGAGCGCGCACTCAACGGCAGTACCAATCCCTCGGTCAACACACGGGTTTCGGAAAGAAATTCGGCAATGTCGTGATGCAAATCGGCTTTGTTGAGTAGCACGACAGCCTCAGCTCCGCTTTCCGCTGCCAGCAGCAGATAGCGTTCGAGCCGTCGTGGATTGTAGTCACGATCAAGTCCGGTGACGATGAACAGGCGGTCGATGTTCGCCGCCAGCACCTGCTCTTCGATCGCACGCCCCGGATCTTTGCGCGAAAGCGTCGTGCGCCGGGGCTCGATGGAATCGATCATGACGCCGCCGTCGCGCAGGGAAACCCAGTCGCCAGTGGCGGGCCAGATCGTACTTTCGTGACGGAGGCGCCCGCTGACGGTGACGTTCCGTTCGGAACCGTCTGGGAGCCAGACGAGAAAATGGTCGCGCGATGCGAAAGCAACTCGCGCGCGAGTATGTTCGGACATGGGAAATCCTTGTCTCTGGTGAGAGAGAGAACCGCGTGAAAGGAGGAGTTCAGCGGGCGGCTAGGCCGGATTTAGGCAAGGACAAACAGAGGCGTCAAACTTCAGCTTACTATGGTTCCGCATCCCAGAGACTCCGTGTTGCAATCCGACTGAGCGGTCACTACCATTGGAATCATGAGCAGCGCCACAGCCGCACTACAGGTATCCGTGGAAGAGTATGATCGAACCACCTATCAGCCCGATTGCGACTACGTGGACGGTCACCTTGAGGAGCGCAACGTGGGAAAAAAACCGCATAGCTATGCCCAAGGAGAGGCGCATTTCTGGTTCAAAGTGAACGGAAAGGGGCGGGTGGAACCGTTTGTAGAGCAGCGGATTCGCATCAGCCCAACGAGATTTCGGGTGCCGGATTTTCTGCTCATGACTGCCCCATCGCCCAAGGTCTTGGTCTTCGACGCTCCCTACTTGTGTCTTGAAGTCATGTCGCCAGACGATTCCGCAGCCACACTGCAAGACCGCCTCGAAGACTACCATTCCATCGGAGTCCCCAACATCTGGATCCTCGACCCCTGGAAGCATCGTGCCTGGATCTTCGATGCCGGCGGTTGGATTCCCGTTGCCATCGACAAAAACTTCCAAACGCGCGACGGCCTTTTCGCGATGCCCATCCAGACTCTGTTATTGCCTGAGTAGGCTCTAAACCAAGCCCTTCAGCGCCGGATACAAAGCCTGATAGGCCTGGTGTCCATCGACGTAGACTTTGCGGTCTTTAGCAGGCTCGCAAACATCCACCTCGCGGATCACCGCCTTGCAACATTCCGCCAAGGTCGCGAACTCGCCCGTACCCACCATCGCCAACAACGCCGCGCCATGAGCCGAGCCTTCCTGCGTTTCGAGCGTCACTACCGGTTTGCCAAAGACATCCGCCAGCAACTGCCGCCAAAACGGACTCTTCGCGCCACCGCCCGACACACGCACGCTCTTCACCGCAACGCCCATCTGCTCGATGATCTGCAGGCAATCCACCTGACTATACGACACACCTTCGATCAACGCCCGGATCAGATCCGCCCGCGTGTGTTTGGCCGTCATACCGATCCAACCGCCGCGCGCCGTCGCATCCAAATGCGGTGTACGCTCGCCCATCAGATACGGAAGCCAATACAAACCCTGCGATCCCGCCGGAGCCTGTGCCGCTTCCGCCGTCAACTGATCGTAGGAAACACCCGGCGCCAACTGGTTCCGGAACCACTGCAAACTCAAGCCCGCGCCTTGCGTCACGCCCATCACATGCCAGGCATCCGCCACCGAGTGGCAGAACGTGTGGACACGCCCCGCAGCGTCGTAAGCAGGTTGATCCAGGTGCGCGAACACCACGCCCGAGGTTCCAATCGTGCAGGACACAATGCCTGTTTCCACAATGCCATTGCCCGCGGCGCTCGCCGCCTGATCGCCCGCGCCGCCAACCACCGGCGTACCTTCCGCCAAACCCGTTTCCGCCGCGGCCTTCGCGCTCACGCGTCCGGAAATGGCAGACGATTCGACAACCGTCGGCAATAGAGACGCATCCAACCCCAGCTTTGCGACCAATGGCAGCGCCCAGCGTCGATTGACTACATCGAACAAGCCCGTGCCCGACGCATCGGAAACATCCGACGCATACTCGCCCGTCAACTGGAACCTGATCCAATCCTTTGGCAACATCACCTTGCGGATTCGTGCGAACGCGGCTAGCTCATTGTCGCGAACCCACAACAGCTTCGGCAGCGTAAATCCCGTCAGCATCGGATTCGCAGTCTGTTCCAACACAAACGGTGCGCCTGCGGTGGCGTTGACCCAATCCACCTGACTTTGCGAACGCTGGTCGCACCAGATCAGTGCCGGACGGACAATTCGATCGGACGCATCGAGTAGCGTCAACCCATGCATCTGGCCTGAGAGCCCAATGCCCTTCACTTCGGCACCACTGACGCCGGACTCTTTCAGCACCGCGGCAACTGCCGCACGCGAGGCATCCCACCAATTCTCCGGGCGCTGTTCCGCCCACAGCGGATGCTCCATCCGCATCTCTTCATGCGCCACGGTCACCGCGTGGCGAATGCACCCCTGCGCGTCCACCAGCAGCGCACGGCTTCCACCAGTGCCGATGTCGATTCCCAACCAGTACATTGTGAGTTAGATCCTTGTATGCGCCAAATACGGCAGATAGGCAGCGCCAAACAAGCCAGCCTGATTGCCCAGCGTGGCGCGCTCAATACGGGTATTCGTATGCCGGAACGTGTACGACCGCTTCTTGACCTCTTCGAACATCGCGGGTGCAAAGAAATCCCAAGCAGGCAGCGCACCGCCGCTCAAAAGATACAGCGGGAAATTGAAGGTATTGATCAGCATCGCCAGACCGATGCCCAGCGCCGATCCCATGCTCTCAAAAATCACCTTTGCCCGCTCGTTGCCGTCGACGGCAAGATTGTAGACGTCTAACGAAGTCAGGTTGTCGCCCAAACTGAGCAGCTTCGCCATCGTCTCCACGGCGGTGGCCGAGGCATGCTTTTCCAGACATCCAATGTTGCCGCAGCCGCACGGGTTCCCGTTCGGAACCACCGTTAAGTGCCCCAGTTCACCGGCCATTCCCACAAATCCATGTAAGACACGGCCACCGGAAATGATGCCGCCGCCGACTCCAGTACCCAATGTTAGGAGCACTAGATCGTTAACTTCCTTACCTGCACCGATCCATTTTTCGCCCAATGCCGCCGCATTGGCGTCGTTCTCGAGAATGACCGGAGTTCCCAACCGACTCTCAATCTCATCCCTTAATGGGAAATCTTCCAAAAATGGAAGATTGTTGGAGCCAACGATGAAGCCCTTCTCAATGAGGATGAAGCCAGGGACCCCGATACCAACCCCCGCCAGTCGATCACCCGGATGCTTGGCTCGCAAACCATTGATCTCATTGACGATATCGGAGATCACTGCCTCGCGGCCACCGGCCGTATTGGTGTCCACCGACACTTTGTCCACGATCTTTCCGTCTCTGGTGACTGCAGCGGCGCGAAGGTTCGTACCACCGAGATCTACACCGATTGAGTACTCTGCCATGAAGGTGGATGATACCATTTTGCCCGTCCGGCGGGAATAGGAGTCGTATCTCTATCAAAAATAGGGGTTGAAACCCAAACCGCTTGTGATATACTGAAGTCCTCCATCCACCCCACCCGCCCAAGACCGCTAAGCGTTATCGCAAGGTAGCACTCAGCGGTCTAGGCATTTCAGCCACCCTGCGATCGAACGGCAACTGAGGTAAGCTAATAGCACGCGCGTCCAGCGGCGTAGGACCCTCCCAAATGTCTAACGGCGCGAGTGTAATGGAGGAGTCCGCCTTGTCGCGTTCGCGTGTTCTAATCGTTGACGATGAAGAAAACCAGAGGTCTGCGCTGGCGACCATGGTTGCAGCCTGGGGATATGAAACCGAGATGGCCGCCAACGGTGTCGAGGCCCTCGCCAAGCTGCAAAACTTCAGCGCCCACGCCATCATCACCGATCTCATGATGCCGCAGATGGACGGCAAGCAACTGCTCAGCCGCCTCGGCGGATCCATCCCCGCCATCGTCGTGACGGCCTTCGGAAACATTGAAACCTCGGTGAACACCGTCCGCGATCTCGGTGCGTTCTGGTTTCTCGAAAAGCCGATTCAGGCGCACGCGATGCGCATGCTGCTTGAGCGCGCCGTATCGCAAAGTCGCCTTTCCGAACAAGCCGATAGCCTGCGCCGCCAGCTATCGAACCACGGCGTGCTCGGCGACATGGTCGGCGGATCCGCCGCCATGCAGGAAGTCTTTGCCCTCATCCGCCAAGGCGCACCCAGCAGAGCGACCGTGCTCGTGACCGGCGAAAGCGGAACCGGCAAAGAACTCGTCGCGCGCGCCATCCACACCCAAAGCCCCCGCCGCAATGGACCCTTCGTCGCCATTAACTGCGCCGCGCTTCCAGAGGCGCTTATGGAAAGCGAGCTCTTCGGCAACGAAAAAGGAGCCTTCACAGGCGCTTTCGAACGCCGGGCCGGATGCTTCGAACTCGCCCAGCAAGGCACACTGCTGCTCGATGAAATCGGCGACATGCCGCTATCCACGCAAGCTAAGCTCTTGCGGGTGCTTGAGGACAGTAAGGTCCGGCGCCTCGGCGCGACCAAAGAACAGCAAGTGGATGTCCGCGTCGTCGCCTCCACCAATCAGAAGCTCGAACAGGCCATCGCGGAAGGAAAGTTCCGCGAGGATCTGTACTACCGCCTCAACGTCTTCCACATCTTTCTACCGCCCCTTCGCGAACGCAAAGACGACCTGCCCACGCTCTGCAACGCACTCATCGAGGGACTCAATCGAAAACACCAAACCCGCGTCACCGATCTGCAACAACAGGTGCTCGAGACATTCTTCTCCTACGGGTGGCCTGGCAATGTCCGCGAATTGCGCAACGTGCTCGAGCGCGCCATCATTCTCGCCGGCGAAGGCACGGTGAAAATGATCCACCTGCCCAAGAGCTTCGGACTGCTGCCGACCCCGAGCAAGTCCATTATCGAAGCCGCGGCGGCAGACGATCAATTGCTGCGAGTCACCCTGCCCGTTGGAACCACCCTCGATCAGGCGGAACGCGAACTGATCGACCTCACACTCAAGCACACCAACAACAATCGCACGCGCGCCGCCGATATCCTCGGCATCAGCATTAAGACACTCTTCAACAAACTGAAGGAAGCCCAAAGTTGAAACCCGGCGCAGCTTCGATCAAGGTCCGGCTGCTTCTGTTGATGATCACGATGGCGTTGGTCATCGCTGCGGCCGTGTCTGCCGTCCATCTCAATGGCCTTATCGGAACCTGGCTCGATGGAGTGAAAGAACGTGTCGAGTTCACCGCGCAACAAGTCAAACTCGCCGTCACTGAACGGCTCAATCAACAAACTGGAGCGATCTCCGTCGAAGAAGCCAAGCAAAAGTGGTATGCCTCCGTCTCCGCCGATCAGGAACTCCCGCTGCTGCTCGAGCGCACGATGGCTCAGTCCAGTTCCATTGTCGAAATCTCCATCTCCGATGAGAACGGCAAGGTTCTGACATCCTCCAATCCAACGGGAATCGGACGCCCCAGACCCGAGCGTCCAACCTTCGATTCTCTGCTGGCCATGAATCCCTTCCAGCGCTTCTTCCAGTCGCTGCTGCAGAAGGCGGACTACCAATATCGCGTCCCGCTTGGCGTTCCCGGACAAACCAGAGCGGTTTTCGAGATCAACGTGCTCGTCTCGAGCGTCCTGCTGCAAAACGCACTGGTACCGCACATGCGAGGCATCGCAACGGTTTCGGGGTTCGCCGTTCTGGCCGCGATCGCGCTCAGTCTCTTCGCCGTCAACATCGCGCTTGCGCCACTGAAGCAAGTGGATCGTGCACTCGATGAGATCGCCCAGGGAACTCCAGCCCCGGCCCGCCATCCCGGAACCAGCACTCGCGAATTCGCCGTCGTCCAATCGAAACTGAACCTGCTCGGCGAACAGTTCCGCGGTGCGCAACAGTTGATCGAAAAGCTCGAAGAAGCGATTCTTCTTTTCGATCGCGAAGAGAACCTGATCCTCGCCGGTGAACCCGCCCAGCGAATCCTCGGACTTTCCCGCATCGACCTCCGCGGCAAAACCTTGCGCGATCTCTTCCCCCCATCCACCGAACTCGGCGGCGCGCTCCGCAACGCCATGCACCTGCAGCTTCCCTTTGAACACAGGGCCTTTACCTGGGAACGCAAGGGCCAAAGCCCGATGCGCCTGCTGGTGAACATCGAACTACTGCCCAGTGCCGACCCATCCGAACGTTCTGGCGCACTTGTTTCTTTGCGCGATGCCGAAGGCCGTAAGCAGGTGCAATCTCAACTCGATCTTTCCGAACGGCTCACGGCTATCGGACGCCTCACTGGCGGCGTCGCCCACGAGATTAAGAATCCGCTGAATTCCATCGCGTTGCGCCTCGAGGTGCTGCGCGCACGCGTGGTGGACGCCACCCCGGAGGCCAACGCCGAAATCGACATCATCGCGAGCGAGGTAACCCGCCTCGATCGGGTGGTCAAAACATTCCTCGACTTCACCCGCCCGGTCACGCTCAATCTGGTGGATGTCGATCTCTCGACGCTCGCCCGCGAACTTGTCGATTTCGTGCGTCCCGAAGCCGCTCAAGCGAACGTGCAGTTGAGCTTCGTCCACGAGCCTGGCCCGTTCCATATGCGTGCCGATCGCGATCTGCTCAAGCAGGCGATGCTGAACGTTTTAATGAACGGCGTCGAGGCCATGAGTAAGTCGGCAACCGATAGCGCGGAACAAATGAGCCCTTTGGGCCGCAGTCTGCGCGTAAAGATAGAGCGGTCTTTTTCGTCCAGCACCGGCGGGCAATGCGTCGTATCCTTTTCAGACTCCGGGCCAGGCATTCCTGAAGAGTATCGAGACCGTATCTTTCAGCTGTATTTTTCAACGAAATCGAAAGGCAGTGGCATAGGCTTGGCAATGGCATTCCGCGTCGCGCAATTGCACGGTGGTAGAATCGAATTCACAAGCGAGCAAGGAAAAGGAACAACGTTCTTGTTCCTTTTGCCGCTTACGGATTTAGGAAGCGGCAGCACAGCGCAATGAGCCTCGTTCGTATGTCGTCCGTCGCAGTAACCATCCTGGCGCTCTCTTCCACTGGCTGTTTTTGGAAGACGAAACCACCAGCTCCCCCGGCCACGCCTCCACCGCAAACAAAGTCCACTGCAACACTGAAACCTGCACCCCCGCCACCCAACTTGGAAACAACTGTCCCGAACACGGCACCCCCTCCGGTCGCCGTCAAGTTGCCGGATACCCCAAAGCCTCCGCAGGCAAAGCAACCCGCCCGCAGAGCGAAGCGTTGGAAGCCGGCGGCCATCAAAACCCAACCGACGCCGGCTCCGGTTACAGACAGCGGTCCGGAAGCCCCGCCCATGCCTGCGCCGAAATTGGGGGACCTACTGACAGACACCCAACGGGCGGATTTAGTGAAGAAGTGCGATCAAGCGATCCAACAGGCGCGGGCCGCCCTAGACCAGTTGGCCGCAAAACAATTGTCGCCGGAATCGGCGGAATCCGCCGGCCGGGCACGTGTCTTCATCCAACAGGCGGAACAAGCCCGAGGCCGCGATCCGCAAACCGCGGTGCAACTCGCCCAACGAGCCGAAGTGCTCGCCCGCGACCTCTTGAAGTCCGTAAAATAGTTGCTAGATTCAAGGAATGCCCTTCCTTCGGATTCTGCTCCTGCTCATCGTCCCGATCGCGCTGCTGCGAGCGGACGACACCGTCAACGACCGGATCCGCAAAATCGAGGCCCGCTGGAAGCCCGCTCAAACCATGACCCGCCTCCGCGTGCCTGGGGTCAGCATCGCTCTCATCCGCGGTTCAAAAGTAGAATGGGTGAAACCATACGGCGTAAAGTCCGCCAAAGGCAGCAAGAAGATGACGGAAAACATCGATGTCGCCACGCTGTTTCAAGCGGCATCCATCAGCAAACCGGTTGCCGCAGTTGCCGCGATGCACATGTCCCAATACGGCAACTTCGGGCTCGATGAGGACGTCAACGCCAAGCTGAAATCCTGGACGGTGAAGGACACCGCCTTCACAACCAACGCCAAAGTCACCCTCCGCGGCTTGCTTTCGCACACGGCGGGCCTCACCGTCCACGGCTTCGGAGGCTACGCCCAGGGCGATCCCGTCCCCACCATCACTCAGATTCTCAATGGTGAAAAGCCCGCCAATTCCGATGCGATTCTCGTCGATACGACGCCCGGAACCAAGTGGCGCTACTCAGGCGGCGGATACACCGTGCTGCAACTCATGCTGCAGGAGCGGCTCAACAAACCCTTCGCCGAAATCATGGAAATGATCGTTCTCAACAAGCTGGGCATGCGCGACAGCACCTACGCGCAGCCCCTGCCCAGACCTCTGCACATCCGCGCCGCGCATGCGCACGATAAAGAGGGACAGCCAATCAAAGGCGGCAACTGGCACACCTATCCCGAACAGGCCGCCGCGGGACTCTGGACCACACCCGCCGACCTCGCCCGCTTCCTTATCGAGATGCAGAAATCCGCACGCGGCGAATCCAACTTAGTGATCGAACAGAAGACCGCCCTCGAAATGTTGACCGTCCAAAAAGATCGCTATGGACTCGGCTTCCGATTGAAACCAGGCGGCGGCTTCGGCCATGGCGGATCCAACGCAGGCTTCAAGTGCTACCTGCAGGCCGATGCGCGTAACGGCGTCGTCATTATGACCAACGCCGACCGCGGCATGGATCTGATCAAAGAGATCGTGGCCGCTATTGAGTCCGAGTATGGTTGGACTCACCTCAAACCCTAGAAACTTGACATCATAACGGTGATGTCAAAAACGAACGTGCAGTGGCTGCTCGCGTCCCGTCCGCAAGGGATGCCTTCGACAGACAACTTCCAGCGCAACGAAGCCGTGGTTCCGGAACTCGGCGACAGACAGGTGCTGGTGCGAGTGGTTTATCTTTCGCTCGATCCAACCAATCGCATCTGGATGAACGAGGCGGATTCCTACCTGCCGGCCATCCCGCTTGGAGGCGTGATGCGCGGCGGTGCCATTGGTTTCGTTGAGGAATCGATGAACCCCACGTTCGCGGTGGGCGACCTCGTGCAGGGCCTGCTCGGCTGGCAGCAATTCTATCTTTCGGCCACTGGCAAGGATCTCACCAAACTGCCCAATCTGCCGATCCCTTTGGATGCCCACTTCGGCCTGCTCGCGCACATCGGCTTCACGGCTTACTTCGGCTTGCTCGACATCGGCCAGCCCCAAGAAGGCGAAACGCTGGTTGTCTCCGCTGCAGCCGGAGCCGTGGGCTCGCTCACCGGCCAAATCGGAAAGATCAAGGGATGTCGCGTGGTTGGTATCGCCGGGAGCGATGACAAATGCAAGTGGCTCACTGAAGAGCTCGGCTTCGACGCCGCAGTCAACTATCGCAAGGGCGATCTCCAAACGCAGCTGAAAGCCGCCTGCCCCAAAGGCATTGACATCTACTTCGAAAACGTCGGGGGCGCAACGCTCGAAGCCGTGCTCGCGCTCATCAATGACAACGCGCGCATCCCGCTGTGCGGCATGATCAGCCAATACAACTCCGAAACTGCGGAACCCGGCCCGCGCAATCTCGCCTCGCTCGTCATGCATCGCGGCATGATGAAGGGCTTCATTGTGCTCGACTACGCGCCACGCTTCGCCGAAGCCGCCAAAGAGCTCATCACCTGGTACGCCACGGGAAAGCTGAAGTACCGCACCGATATCGTCCAAGGCATCGACAATGCTCCCGGCGCTTTGTTGAAGCTCTTCAACGGAACGAACACCGGCAAGTTGCTGGTCGAAGTGAGTTCACCGAAATGATTGCGTTTTTCCTGATTCTTGCCGCCGCCGATTCGCAGCCCATCTTCGACGGCAGCACACTCAACGGCTGGCGCTGGACCGACGATTCCTCGCGGACGATCCTGCCCTCGTGGGAGGCCAGCAATGGCATCCTGCGGACTTCGAAGAAGGGCGTCGAAGTCTATCTCCTGACCAGGGAATCCTTCAAGGATTTTCAATTCGACTTCGAATGGAACGCGGAAAAAGGAGCGAACTCGGGAATCAAGTATCGCATGCAAAGCTTCGGCAAGAGCAAGTCCGGACGCATCGAACCGACCGGGCTGGAATACCAGATCACCGACGACCTCAGCAATCCGGATGCTTTATCCACGCCGCGCCACTCCGCTGGCGCCATCTACGACTATGTGGCCCCCAACAAGTCTAAGCCCGCGACTCCCGATGTGTGGCACAAGGGCCGTATCGTTGCACGCGGGTTGCACATCGAACATTGGGTGGACGGCAAGCGCGTGGTGAACGTCGATCTCGATTCAACGTTCGCCGCGACGGAGTTCGCCAAGAGTCCTCGCAAAAGCGCAACCATGCTGCGGACGCAGGAAAAGCGCGAATCTCCGGTCGCGCTGCAGTATCACGATGGTGAAGTGCAGTTTCGGAATTTGAGGGTCCGCCGACTGGGAGACTAGCTGGCGTTACCGGCTCCCCGCCGCGGCCGTACCCGCCGTCGCCTGATCCCCACCGTTCGGACGCACACCGCTCGACTTCCATTCCCGCAACTGCGAAAACCCTTTCGCGATCTCCGCCGGAAGAATCGTGCAATGGCCATCGTGCTTCACATACTGCTGCACAAACAGATTCGATGTCCCGGACTGATCCACCAGCGCCTGATACATATTCGGAATCCAGGTCGGCACCAGCGGATCGTAGCTCGTATGAATCGCCAGCATCGGCTTGGTGATGCGGCCAGTGGGGGTGTAATAAGTGCGGATGTACTCAACGGCCTTCGCATCCGCCGCATAACGCTTTACGCCAGCGTTCACAGCATTGTCGTCAGGAGTGTGGTTGTAGATGACGTTGCGGTTGTCGAACGGAAATCCGCCCGCACGCTCGCTCAATTCTTTGACAATGTACGCAACGAACGACAATACGCCAGCCAGATCCTTGTTGCTCTTGTTGCCGTTTTGTGCCCGTAGAACCGCCGCTTTCGCCTCATCCGAAGCCAACGCCTCCTCGATCTTCGCCGTGACCGCCGCACTGCCTACATAATCCGCTGGGATCTTGTTCGGCTCGGGTAACACACCGGGGAAATAGTAGTTGAACAGCACCAGCCCGTCGAACGCCCCTCGTGCCATAAACGCCGCAGGCGCAGCCAAAGGACCGCACAACGGCATGCCCGCATCGTAGGTCGTCGGCTGCGTTTCCATCAGCGTCATCGTGATGAAGCCACCCATCGAATGGCCCGTGACGTAGGTCTCCTTGGTCGCGCCGTACTTCTTGACGAAGTAGCGCCGCAGGTTCTCGGTATCGACGACGCCTTCTTGAATCGCCCAGCCACCCGCCGCGTAGCCGGATTGCGCCACTGCGTAACCCTGATCGAGAAACACCTTCACGAGCGGATTCGCACGATCATTGTAAGTGGCAGGTTTGGGATTGTAGCCGTGACAGTACATCACCAAACCGCCGTTCCATTTCTCAGGAACATCGATGCGGAACTTGGCACCGTTGATTTCTCCGAGTTCCATTTTGTCTTCGGCGAAGACGGCTGTGGAAGAAAGCAGCAAAACGAGAGCGAGACAGAGCTTCATATCGGTGCTCATGTTAACACTGGCTAACGGATCGAAATCGTATTCCAGACTGCGCCTCCACATCGCCGACGCGCAGCGTCAAAGGAAACGTTCCTGCTGGAAAGAATCCGCCCGGCGTTTGGACCTCAACCAGCAGCACACCGGTCTCGGTTGGTGAAGGCGTTGTCGACAACACTGCAGCAGCCGTATCTCGTATCCGTACTTGCAAAGGCAAGCCCGCGCGGCCTTCACCGGTGACTCGCAGCGTGATCGATTCGCCTCGCTCAATCGGATCCGTCGCCGTCACCGGCAGGCCGGTGAGTGTATTCAGCAACGGCAGAAACACCCCTGGCACCGCTGCCGCCACCTTTACGTTCTGCCGCACCGTGACAACGCCATCCCGCGCGATCGTCAGTTCCGCTTCCGCGCCGGTCAGATCGTCGGGCACGCGGATGGTGAGTTCTCCATCCTTCGCGGCACTGACATCCGCCGAAAGACCATTGAATGCGACCTCGCCAACCGCACCGCTCAACACGAACAACCCTCCGGCGGCCACCGCCGAAGTGGGCGCACGCGATGCCGCATTGAGAATCGAGACCTTCGGAACCTCAACCAACGTCCCGAAATCGCCCGCGGGCGCCTCCAGAATCCGCACCCGATGATTGCCCGCATCCGCCACCAGAATCCTGCCCGTGCCATCCAAAGCAATGCCGGATGGTCCATCGAAGCGCGCACTCACCGCAGCCACTGGACGATCGCCATCGAAGCCTGCTTCACCGCTTCCGGCCACCGGCGCGATCCGTCCGCCCTCTGTCGGAACCCAACGCGTCACTCTATTGGCTGCCGCATCCGCCACCAGCAGGCTACCGTTGCTATCGATCGCCAACGCTCGGGGCTCACGCCACAGGCCCACCGATCCTGCCAGCGGATCGGCAAGGGAACTCGTCGCAGTGACCCGAAAAACGTTGTTCGCACCTGCGACGTAGGCGAATCCACGCGGATCCCAAACCAGGCCCGTTGGACTCAGCACCTGCGACGTCACTGTACGAATCTTGCCATCGGAACTCAACAGGCGCACGCGATTGTTGCCCGTATCGGAAATCCAAACATTCCCGCGATCGTCCACCGCCACGCCTGCAGGAATCTTCAACTCAGCCTCTTTGCCTGCAATAAGACGCACCATCGTGGACCCGGGACGCCACGACCACACCGCATTGTCACCCGCATCGGCGATATAGAGCAGCCCTTGTTGCGCGTCCCAACACAACGCCTGCGGATTCGTCACAACCGCGACGGTCTCGATCACACCGGTAGCAACCGAAACACGTCGCACACGGCCATTGCGCGAGTCCGCTATATAGAGGAATCCACCCGCGCGATCGAAGGCCAGTCCCCGTGGTTCGTACAATCGCGCACGCGTCGAATCGCCACCATCACCCGCAAAATAGTAAGGATTTCCGCCCCCGTAGATCGAAACAGCGCCCCGCGTGTTGATCTTGCGAACCGTCCCGTTCTGAACCGCGAAGCTGTTGCCCGCGAAGTCGGCGGCTATGTCCACGGCGGGGAACGGCAAGGCCGTGGACGCTGACTGCTGGGCGCCCAAACGCGTCACCGTACCGCCATCGCCGTCGGCAATCCACAGTTCGCCCAACAAGGAATACGCGATCCCTGTCGCCGTGAGTGGTCGCAACTGCGCCGCCGGGATACTGGTGATCACCCCTGCGGAAATCTTGCGAACGCTCTTGTTGCCGGTGTCGCCGATGTAAAGGTTACCCGCCGGATCGATGCCCAATCCCGCCGGCGACGCCAACAACGCCGCAGTGGCGGGACCGCCATCCCCCGCACTGCCAGGGCGTCCGGTTCCGGCGATTGGAACGAGCCCAGTCGAGGCAATCCTGTACACGCGATGCCCGCCAAAATCCGCCACAAAAACATTGCCGGGGCCATCCACTGCGACATTCCGAGGCGCGATCATCCTGGTTTCCGGCGTGTGTCCCGCAATCGTCGTGATCACTCCATCCGGAGTGATTTTGCGGATCCGCGCGTTGCCCAAGTCCGCGATATAAACGGAGCCGGCATAGTCGGTAGCGACGCCGTAAGGAGAGTTCAACGAGGCAAGCGCGGCAAGCCCGCCATCGCCAGAGAGCCCGGCACGCCCGGTGCCCGCAAAGGAAGTAGTCATGCCATTGGGAGCAATCTTGCGGACACGATGCGCATCCGTATCCGAGAGATAGAGATTGCCCAGAGGATCCACCGCGACGCCCGTGAGGTTTAAGAATAGGGCGGCGGATGCGGGTCCGCCATCGCCGGTAAAGTCGGATCCGGCAAGCGTCCGTACATGCAGATAGGGCTGCCCGAACGACAGCGATGAAAGAAGCAGAATCGCGCCAAGTCGCATCTCTGCTAACTTAGTGCGTTTTGCCCGGCAATCCTCTCACTATTTCAGCGGTCATCCGCCCAACGACTTTCGACTTTTCCCATCAACTATTTCTGACCCGCTAACCGCCGACGGAAGTCGAACAACACGACGCCGGTGGCGACGCTCACGTTGAGCGAAGAGATTGCGCCCGCCATCGGGATGCTCACGACGAAGTCGCACTTTTTGAGGACGATGTCGTGGATGCCGTGTCCTTCGCCTCCCAACACGATAGCGATCGGCTCGTTCAGTTGGACACTGTCGTAGCCACTGTCGCCGCGTTCATCGACGCCGTAGATCCAGTAGCCGGCCTCTTTCAATTCATCGACAGCGCGGGCCATGTTGACGACTCGTGCCACCGAGATGTGTTCCAATGCGCCAGCGGCGGCCTTGGCCGCGGTATCGGTGATGCCCGCTGCGCGGCGTTCGGGCACAACGACGCCGGAGGCTCCGGCGGCATGGGCCGTTCGGATGATCGCCCCGAGGTTATGGGGATCTTCGACGCCATCGAGCAGGACGAGGAGTCCGCGGCCAATGACAAGGCTATTGAAGTCAACGTATTGTGACGAAGAATGGAAAGCGAGTACGCCTTGGTGAACGACCTTGGGTGCTGCGCGATCGATGGCTCCGCGATCGTCGAGGCGGACGGGAATTTTGCGTTCGCGTGCGAGATCGATGATCTCCTGGACCTTCGGGCCGGATAGATTTTTTGCAATGAGGATACGTTCCAGAGGTCTGCCGGCACGCAGAGCCTCCCGCACCGGATGGATTCCTGCGAGAACTGCCACTACAATGAATAGTAACCTGCTATGGCTGAACCGGTTGAGCCGCTGACGCCCCAACTCGAAGAGATTCCGGATAAACTTTACTTCCGGATCGGTGAAGTTTCACGCCTCACCGGCGTGAAGCAGTACGTCTTGCGGTTTTGGGAGAGTGAGTTTCCAGGGCTCGGGCCGAAGAAATCCGGCACGGGTCACCGTCTATTCCGCCGCAAGGATGTGGAGATGGTGCTTGAGATCAAGCGCCTGCTTTACGACAAGCGGTTCACGATTGAAGGCGCGCGCAAGGCGCTTGAAAATAGGCCGAAGCCGCTTGCAGTGCCAAAAGGTCCCCGATCTTCCGCCAAAGCGGCATTGAAGGCGAAAGCGGATGCCGCGGCAGGAATTCGTCCGGAACAACCTGGGCAGCCCTATCAACAGCAGACGGAGTTATTTCCGTCGATGCCGTTGTTTGGATCGCAGCCCGCAGGCGTGGCAGTGGACCTCGAACCCATAAAGCGTGAGCTTCGGGAGATCCTGGCGCTGCTGCGCTAAGCCTCTCACCTTTCCCATCAGATGGCTGTCGATAGCCCCCAAGAAGTTCGTAATGCGGTCGATGAGTAGTCATAGGCATGATTCAGATCACCAGAATCAATCGGCATACGCTTGTCCTGAATGCCGACCTGATTGAACAAATCGAGTCGACTCCGGACACGGTGATCCAACTGGTGAACGGTCAGAAAATGATCGTCTTGGAATCGGCCGACGAAATTGTGCGCCGGGTAGTGGAATACCGGCGGCGGCTGTTGCGTGAAGAGCCTGTGGTTGTCCATGCTCAAGCTGAAAAGGATCCGGCGTAGCCGATGGCGACCGCGAAGTCCAAGCCGGATCTCGCGACAATTGGCGGCGCCGTGCTTGCGGTGGCGGCAATTGTGGGCGGTTTGCTGCTTGAAAAGGGCGAAATCGGCGATATTGCGCAACTGACCGCGGCGATCATTGTGCTGGGTGGAACCCTTGGCGCGGTGATGATCGCGACGCCTATGCCGACGATTTTTGGCGCGCTGCGCCGGGCGAAAGGGGCTTTTGCCGATAGCGAACCTCCGGCGTCCGAGTTGGTGGATCAGCTGATTCGCTACGCATCCGAAGCTCGCAAGAGCGGGCTCGTATCGCTCGAAAAGGCCTGCGCTTCGATTGACGATCCATTTTTGAAGAAAGCAATGACGCTCGCGGTGGATGGCACCGACCTCGCGGAACTACGCCACATGATGGAACTCGAAATGACGAGCGAAGAGCATCTGGCGCACGCCGAAGCCAAGGTGTTTGAGTCCGCGGGCGGATTCGCTCCGACGATCGGTATTATCGGTGCCGTTATGGGGCTGATTCAGGTGATGAAGAACCTCGCCAACATTGAAGAAGTGGGGCACGGTATTGCGGTTGCGTTCGTCGCTACGGTCTATGGCGTTGCTTTTTCGAATATCTTTTGCCTGCCGTTGGCGGCGAAGTTGAAGGCTCGGGCGGAATATCGAATCCAACTGGCGGAACTGAAGCTGGAAGGCGTTTTGGGCATCGCCGAGGGAATGAATCCGACACTGCTGCGAGCCCGGCTGCAGGCCTTCGAACATGGCAGTTCCAGCCCGGCGAAGACGAAAAAGTGATCGTATGGCGCGCAAGAAGAAAGTACAACCCCACGAAAACCACGAGCGGTGGCTGGTTTCGTATGCCGATTTCATCACGCTTTTGTTTGCATTTTTTGTGGTGATGTTCGCTTCGGCGCAGGCCGATAAGTAGCGGGCGAAGCAGGTATCCGAGTCGGTGAAACGGGCGTTTGAGAAGAGCACTGTCGCCGAGGTTTTGGGCGGCGTCGTCGATGACAAGGGGAAAGGCAACGCGCAGATGAAAGGTGCGGGTGGCGGTCAGAAAGAGATCGAGCGCGAGGTGGAAGAAGCTCGGGCCAGTGGGGCGTCCGAAGAACTCATCCGGTCGTTGAAACTGCTGTCGCAAGATCTTGAGGGCGAGGTCAACCGCGGCGATGCGCATATCAAGATGGAAA
>CAZCPL010000010.1:0-11391 GCA_964500255.1 uncultured Solibacteraceae bacterium
GCGTGAGGCCCAAGGATACTTCGAGCGCGGGGCCGAGATCCTGGCGCATCCACCCACCGAGACGGTGGCCTGGTTTATGCGTCAGGCCGACGGCTTCAAAGACTTGGGATTGTTGCACGAGAAAATGGGACGGCATGAGGCGGCCAGGGCGGAGTTCGCCAGATGTTCGGCGGCGGCCGGGAAATTTCTTGCCAAAACCGGTAGTGCCCTCGCCAAAGAAATTGAAGCGGAAGCCCATTATTTGCAGGGCAAGGCGCTCTTGGCGGCTGACAAGCCCGCTGGTTGCGGTCTGTTACGCAAGAGTCTTGACCGGCTTGCCGAACTCAAAAAAGCTTCTGGCTTGCCGAACAAATTCTGGGACGATACGGAACAGGTAGCCTCGAAGGCGATAGAGGGCTGCAAAGTCCAGTAGGCGCTACGTCTTCATTTTGTGCACATCCGTTCCAGAACTATGGCGCGATCCTGAACTCCATCTGTACGCCTGATCGGATCCTCGATGCAAGTCCAATGCAAAGGTTCGGGAACTTTTGCCCGCGCGAATGTCAATGGAAAATTAGAACGTGGCGAGTGAGCAGGATCTAGTACGAAAGATGGCGCGTGGCGACGAGGCCGCGTTCGAGTCCATCTATCACGACCATCAGAACGGCCTGTTCCGGTTCGCCTGGCATATGAGTGGTGACCGTTCCACGGCGGAAGAGATCGTGCAGGATGATTTTGTGGCGCTACTCGAAAAACCCGAAGGGTTCGATGGCACTCGCGGTTCCCTAAGCGGCTATCTCTTTGGCATCTCGCGAAACCTGCTTCGCAAACGTTTGCGAGCTGAATGGGCCGAAGAGCCACTGGGCGAGGACGCGGATCCACCCGCAGCGGAGGTGGATCCCAACGAGAGTTTCACCATCGAATCGGTGCGCGCCGCGGTGTTATCGCTGCCGCCCGTGTATCGCGAAGCGGTAGCGCTCTGCGATCTGCAGGAAGCGAGTTACGAAGAGGCGGCAACGGTGTTGGAATGCGCTGTTGGAACGGTGCGTTCGCGTCTGTTTCGCGGTCGCCGGATGTTGAGTTTGAAGCTGAAAGGGAAGGTGCGGGTATGAACGAGCGTCCCCGTTTTCTGGCGAATTTGGCGGATGAAGACCGTGCGATGCAGACGCCTCGCCGTGTGGAAGCCGCGATCCGGCAGCGTGTGGCTGCAGTGCGAAAGCCGAGCCCTTGGCGTTTCCTGTGGCCAGTTGTTCTTACTACCGTTGCCGCGATTGGATGGCTGCGGCCTCAGGCTCAAGCGCCGCCGCCGATGGTCGAAATCGCAAGGGTCGTCGAACCTATGCGTGCGGTTCCGGAACTCGTGCTTCCGGCAAAGGCGATCGCGCCTCGCATCGCAAAGGCCTTGCCGAGGGTCACAGCGCCGGTGCAGGAACGCATCACGCGCCGCTTTTATGAGCTCGCCTACGCGCCGCCCGAACTGCTGGCCAACAGCCGCATGATGCGGGTCCGTGTCCCGCGCGCTGCTCTGCTTTCTTTCGGCCTCCCTCTCAGCGCCTACCGGGCGCAGGATGAGAAGATGGCCGCGGATGTCATTTATACCGAAGACGGCATCGCCCGTGCGATCCGTTTTGTCGAAGATCAAAACCAGGAGTAATCATGAAAATGAAATTCGTCACAGCCGCACTCGCGGTATCGTCACTCTTCGCCCAGGATCAGGTACGCATCGTCACCGATGGCAGTGCCAAGCCGCTAACCGTCGATATCATCGGTTCGGCCGGCATGGCCATCAGTGGACGGCCCGTAAAGGGTCTTCCGTATTCGGCCGAAGCGGTCACCGAAACATCGCAAACGCTGCCCGATGGCAACAAGATCTCGCGCAAATCCACAAGCGCCATTTACCGGGATTCCCAAGGCCGCACTCGCAACGAGATGGCGATGCCTGCCGTCGGACCCTGGGCTTCCGGCAAAGGCGAGAAGATCGTCAACATCTTCGACCCCGTGGCCAAAACCAGCATCATGCTGCATCCTGACAAGACCGCCAGTAGGCACGAAATGCCTTCTATGGAAGGGATGAAGTGGACTGAGACCACCAGCAGCGGGGGCCAGACACGCCGCACCATGATCTTCAGCAAACACGTCGAAGGTCCGAAAGAGGCGGGGAAATCACAAGTCACAGAGGACGTCATGATCGAACGGCTGCACGGCACTGAAGGCCCGCAGGAAGGTGTAGACTTGCGGACCATCCCCGCCATCTCCTTGGGCGCCATGGCGAGAACGTCGGCTGCCGGCACGCAGACATACCGCAAAGAGAGCCTCGGCAAGAAGATGATCGAAGGCGTCGAAGCCGAAGGAACCAAGACCGTCTCCACCATTCCGGCAGGCGAAATCGGCAACGAGCGCGACATCGAGATCATAGACGAAACCTGGTTCTCGAAAGAAATCGAGGCGTTGGTCTATTCGCGCCATGCCGATCCGCAGACCGGCGAGACCACCTACCGTCTCATTAACCTCCAGCGCGGCGAACAGCCCATGCATCTCTTCGAAGTTCCAGCGGACTACAAAGTGAACGAAGGCGGCCCGCGCCGAATTGAATTCAAGATGCGCACCAAAACACCAGGCAACGAGTAACAGCGCAGGGCGGTAAACTGGGAAGTTCAACGCAACCCATGCAGACCGCCCTGCTGCTAGACCCGCTCTTTAAGAAACACAAGACCGGTGCGGGACATCCCGAACGTGCCGACCGCTACGACGCCGTCACGCTCGCCCTCGAACAAGCTGAGTTGCTCGACCGGATGCCCCGCATCCAACCCCGCCTGGCCACAGACGACGAACTCGCTCTCGTCCATAGGCGCAAGTACATTGAACTCACCCGCAACGAAATCCCCGCAGGTGTCGAAGAGCTATCCACCGGCGATACGCACGTCTGCCCCGATTCTCTTGAAGTCGCCTTAAAGGCCGTTGGCGGCGTCTTGAACGCCGTCGACAAAGTCTTCTCGAAAGAGTGCAGCAATGCCTTCTGCGCGGTACGCCCCCCAGGTCATCACGCCACTCCCACGCGCGGCATGGGATTCTGCGTCTACAACAACGTCGCCATCGCCGCACGCTATGCCCAGAAAAAGTATGGCGCGGAACGAGTGTTGATCGCCGATTGGGACGTCCACCATGGCAACGGTACGCAGGATACTTTCTACAACGACGGCTCAATTCTGTTCTTCAGTACCCATCAATCGCCGTGGTATCCAGGCAGCGGTGCCGCCTCGGAACGCGGCGATGGCAAGGGCGAAGGCCGCATCATCAACCGCCCTTTTCCCGCCGATTCCGGCCGCGCCGAAATCTTCACCGCCTTCCACGACGACTTGCAGAAAGCCGCCGAAACATTCCATCCCGATCTCGTCTTGATCTCCGCAGGCTTCGATTCCCGCATCGGGGATCCACTGGGAAACTTCCGCCTCACCGATCATGACTTCCGCGACATGACCCACGTCATGCTCTCCATCGCCGAAAAGTACGCAGACGGGCGACTCGTCTCGCTGCTCGAAGGAGGCTACAGCCTCGGCGGACTCGCCGCCGGCGTCAAAGCCCATGTCCAGGAACTCGTGGGGCTCTCATGGTGAGAACCGCCGTCGCAGCGCTTCTACTGTTTTGTACAACGGCATGCGTCACCATGCCCGAGTCCTATGCGCCTCCCGTCCAGCGCAAACCTGCGCTCTCCGAAGACGCACCCGTCACTTCTGGCGGAATCCTGCGAATGGACCAAGTCGAAACCGACGCCTACATCTTGCAGGACATCCCGAAAGGCGACACTGGCCCGTGGCGATGGACCGGAGCACGTCCCACCATCAGGCTCTATCTAACTGCTATTACGGATTACAAAGTCCGCGTCGAATACACGGTGGCGGAAGTAACTTTCAAAACCACAGGCCCCGTCACCCTTCGATTCTTCGTGAACGATGAGCTTCTCAGCGAACAGCGCCACGACCGGCCTGGCACCTTCACGTTCGAAAAGCCGGTCCCCTACAAGATGCTGAAGGCCAACAACGACAACGACCTCGCGGTCGAAGTGGACAAACCCTACGTCGCCGAACGCGACGGCGCGAAGTTGGGATTCATCCTTACCGCAATCGGATTCGTTCGCTGACATGCAGCCGCTAGCGATTCTCTTTGGTTTTGCCTTCACAGTAGCCTTCTGCTGCCTGTTGGGATCGCTGGCCGTTGCGCGTCTTGGGGAAACGTTGCACCGTGAAGAACGCTGGCCCTTCGCCTTCCTGATTGGATCCGCCATGCTGAGCGGCGTCATCTTTCTGCTGTGCGCCATCCATCGGGCGCGCTGGTATGTGCTGCTCGCGCTCGGCGCGGCAACGGCCGCGTGGGCGTGGAAATCCGGGGCACTGCGCAACATGAAGAAAGGCCCGAGCTTCGATCCGCTGCCCCGTTCTTCAACGATCGTTTTCCTGCTGTTGTTTGTACCGTTCAGCTTCGCCTACTGGGCCAACTCGATGGCCCCGGAGATCAGCCCCGACGGCTCTTCGTATCATCTCGGCTGGGTCAAGCGCTATGCGGAAGCAGGCGGCTTTCAAGGGTCCGAAACCAGCATGTACGGTTTGCTATCGCAAGGCGTTGAGATGCTCTTTCTGAGTGCGTTTCTGTTCGGCAAACACTCCGCAGCGGCAATGGTGCATTGGGCGTTTCTGCTCGATCTCGTCTGGCTGTTGGTGTGCTTTGGCCGCCGCATCGACAAGCCATTTGCGGGCGTGGCTGCCGCGATGTTCGTCTACGCAAGCCCCGTCGTCTGCATCGACGGCAGTTCCGCCTACATCGATCTCGCCACCGCCGCTATCAGCTTCGGCCTGTTCTATCTGCTTTACCTGTGGGATCTCCATGGCAAACCGCGAAGCCTGCTCATCGCCGCGGGACTCTTGGGTGGCTTCGCCTACGCGGCCAAATATACCGTCGCGATCATGGCCGTATGGGCTGCGTTGTTTGTGCTTTGGCGCTCGCGCGACAAGTTTCGCGATGTGGCCGTAATTTGCGTCATGACGTCGGTGCTCGCCGCGCCATGGATGATTCGCAACGCGGTGCTGACGGGCAATCCCATGTCGCCGTTCTTCAATCGCCTCTTTCCGAATCCAACGATCCACATACTCTTCGAACAACAGTACTCGGAATGGCTGCGTGAGTATGGCGTCACCAACAAGTGGGACCTGCCGCTCGAAGTCACGATTCGCGGCGCGAAGACGACCGGCGCGCTAGGCTACGTTTTCCTGCTCACGCCGCTGGCTCTTTTGGCCGCCCGTAGACGCGAGGGCCGGATGCTGCTCTTCGCCGCGCTCTTCGCCCTCGCGCCTTACCCGATGAATGTTGGCACGCGGTTCTTACTTCCAGCCCTGCCTTTTGTTGCCACGGCACTGGCCATGGCCCTCGATCGAAAACTGTTGTTAGCCTCGCTGATGATCGCCCATTCCTTTCTTGGTTGGCCCAACTGGCCCCCAGGCTTGCTCAGGTACAGCGAGTTGCAGCATTCCTGGCGCTGGGTCGGGATTCCCTGGAAAGCGGCTCTGCGAATCGAAACCGAGGACGGCTTCTTAAGGCGCCGTTCGGATAGTTATCAAGTGGCGCGCATGGTGGATGCCTCGACAGAACCGGGAGCCAGGATCCTCGGACAAAACGGCTACTCGGAATCTTACAGCGATCGCGAGGTGCTCGTGAGCTATCAATCCGCGCCGAACGAAGTGCTGATGGATATCTTCTACACTGGCATCGACGATGCACGCTGGCCCCGGCTGTTGTGGATCTACAAGCTGCCGCAACCGCAGTCCATTCGCCGCCTCCGGGTGGTGCAAACGGAAAAAACGGAGGTCGGCGGCGAACAGTGGAACATCACAGAATTGCGTCTGTTTGGCCCGAACGGAGTGGAAATCCCCCGCGATCCGTCGTGGAAGTTGCGCGCAAATCCCAACCCGTGGGATGTGCAACTCGCCTTTGACAACAGCCCAGTGACGCGATGGCGCTCTTGGCAAACAGCAGCGCCCGGCATGTATCTTGAAGCCGAGTTTGGGACACCCCAAACCGTATTGCGAGTGGAAGTGCATACTTCGTGGGATAATCCGCATTGCCGCACCAAGTTGATGATCGAGCGCGAGGGTGGCACTCTCGAAGAAGTGAAGATCCAGGCAGAGTTGTCCGATGTGAAGTCTCCATACTGGATGCGCCGCGAAGCCAGCCGAGAGTTGCTCGATCGGGGCGTGCAGTATTTGTTGTTGGGTCCCGACGAATACGGCGGTAAAGATCTCTTGTCGGCACAGCAGGAATGGGGCGTCAAACGAGTCGGCGAAGAGTCCGGCAGGTGGCTCTTCAAGATTGAACCCTACGAACCGAAGGACAGCAAATGACTGGTGGGCGATACTTTTTGGGAATCGACGGCGGACAATCCAGCACCACGGCATTGATCGGCAATGAAAGTGGACGCGTCGTCGGATACGGCCGCGGCGGACCCTGCAATCACGTTTCAGGACCCGAGGCCCGCACCAAGTTCATGAACGCCATCGGTGGCTGCGTGCGCTCGGCGGCGATCCGCGCCGGGCTCACCAAACTTCACTTCGGCGCGGTCTGTGCCGGCTTCAGTGGCGGGGCCGAAGACAAAGCCTTTCTGCTCGACGAAATGTTCACCGCCGACAAAAGCTTCGTCACCCATGACGGCTTGATCGCACTGGCCGGTGCGACGGGCGGCGAACCCGGAGTGATGGTGATTTCCGGAACCGGATCCATCGCCTACGGCCGTAACGCCGCAGGAAAATCCATGCGCGCCGGCGGTTGGGGCTATGTCTTCGGCGACGAAGGCGGAGGCTACTCGATTGCTCGCGATGCCATCCGCGCGGCTTTGCGAATGGAAGAAGGCTGGGGTCCCGAAACATCGCTACGCCTCATGCTGCTCGGCTTCACCGGCTCGAAAGATGCCAATGAGTTGCTGCATCGCTTCTACACAGAAGAGTTCTCGCGGCCCCAGATTGCCGCGTATTCGAAGCTCGTCGACGCCGAAGCCAATGCTGGCGATGCAGTCGCCCAAGCGATCCTCGAACAAGCCGCCACTCATCTTGCCGAATACGCCCGCGCCGTGCGCGACACACTCTTCGGACCCAACGCCGTCAATGTTCCCGTTCGCCCTGTGGGCGGCGTATTCAAAAGTACGCGCATGCGCGCTGCCTTTGCTTCGCGCATCGAAACCGCGGAACCGCGTTATCTGCCTGCCGCCGGCGCGCTGCTTGAGGCCTATCGCCTAGCCAACTGGCATGTAATGTTGAGTGAAGTCCCGACGTTTGAAAAATGAAACATCTCTGCCTTCTTCTTACTGCTGTCGCCTTTGCCGCGGAACCCGACTGGACCGCCATCGACAAACGTGCCACTGAGTTTCTGCAATCGTACATACGTATCCAGACCGTCAATCCGCCAGCGGACTCCCGCCCCGCCGCGGCGCTCTTCAAAGCCGAACTCGAACTCCACGGACTTTCACCGAAAATCTACGAGTCCGGCCCGCAACAACAGATCCTGCTCGTCCGACTGCCGGGCAAGAATCGCGCGCTGAAGCCGCTGCTCTTGTTGAACCACTTCGATGTCGTCCCTGTCGATCGCGCAGCTTGGAAAGTGGATCCCTTCGGCGCGCTCATCCAGGATGGCTACATATGGGGCCGCGGCACCCTCGACATGAAAGGTATCGGAGTGCAGCAGTTGTTCGCACTGACCATGCTGAAGGATCTCGGCATCGTGCCCGAACGCGACATCGTCATGCTCGTCACGCCTGACGAAGAGACCGGCGGGGAACTTGGCATCCGTTGGATGATCGAAAAGCACTTCGATGAAATCAACGCCGAATGGTGCTTGGATGAAGGCGGCATGGGCACACGCGATATCTTTTCCAAAGAGAAGCGCCTGATCTTCGGCGTGGCGGTCGGCGAGAAGCAACTGCTCTGGCTGCGGCTGCGCGCCAAAGGCACCGCAGGCCACGGATCCCAACCGATTCCCGACAACGCCAACATGATACTGATTCAGGCGATACAGAAGGCCCTCGAGCTTCCTGTGAACGTCAAAGGCAACCGCGTGGTGGCGGAGATGATGCGGGTGATCGGGACTGCGGCGGAAAACAAATTCATGGCCGCGATCCAGAAGAATACAATCTCGTTGACGACGCTCACCGCAGGAGTGGGGAGCCCTGTGAAAGCCAATGTCATCCCGTCCAACAGCGAGGCGACGCTCGACTGCCGCCTGCTGCCCGGAGTCAACGCCGACGAGTTCGTTTCCGAAATGAAGGCGCGCATCAACGATCCGCGTGTCACCATCGAGCGCCTGACCAACCCAGTGGATGCGGGCGAGAGCCCCAGCGATACGGCGTTGTTCAAGATCCTCGCCGACGCCATCCGCAAGCATCACCCCGGTGCGGAAGTGACGCCGATGCTGGTCCCCTTTGGTACGGATTCGGTGAACCTCCGCAAACGCAAGATCCCAGCCTACGGATTCACACCGATGATCCTCGACGCGGCGACGGCAGCAACCATGCACAGCGATTCCGAGCGCATCCCGCTCGATCAGTTCCTGAAGGGATTGCGGATTTATCTGGATGTCCTAAGGGGGATTTGACCAGCCCGGATGAAAGCCTTCTTCCGAACGCTTTCAATTGTCGGATCAAAACTGGTGCACTGCGGCTCCCACCGAGAATCGAAAGTAGGCTGTATCAGTCCTTCGCGTGAGGAACAGCCTCCAGACTTCCTTTTGCGGCGTAGATTACCGACCGCATTTAAGCCGACGCTGAAATCTGCATTCGCGCCACTGCCCACACTGCTGTCACAGGCGGACGGGTCACGAAACAGGTTCGAAGGCTACTTGCAAGGATTGGCCGAGGTCTCTGTTGCCGCGATCTGTTCCCGAAAGAATCGCGTGGACTTGACTGACCCGGGCATATCTTTCCAATTGCGATACTCCACCATTGCCTTGTCCCGCCACCCGATTGCGGCCGCACAACTTCCGCGCGCGGCTCTTGCCTGCGCCATCCCACGATAGGCATGCGCCGCGACGTGGGGCCACATCGAAGACGGCGCAGCGGCACCTTTGGGCAGCAGATCCACCGCTTCTTTGAACCAACGTTCAGACTCTGCCCAGTTCCCCCGCCATCCCGCTGCACGGCCCATCAGAATCGGCACCGAAGGATCGTCGCCTACCTGCGGCAGCTTGCGTTGTTGTCGATAACGTTCGATGTTCGCGCGCGACTCGCTCATCGCCGTGACTGTCTCTGGTGTGCTGTAGGTCGCGAAAGCAAGGGCGAGATAGGCGCGCCCCAGACCAGCTGAGGCGTTGGGAGCGTTCGGAGCGGATGCAAGGAAGTCGATTCCAAGCCGCACCGCGTCACGTGCGTGCGTGGTCGCCGCTCCCAATTGCCTGCGATGGGCGAGCAGGAACGAGAGGCTCGCTAGCGAGTTCCTCAGGGAAAGGCGCGCGGCTCCGTTGTTTGAATCGCGCTGCAGGCTGGCCCAGCCGATTCGAACCGCTTCCTGCAGATAAGCTTCGGCGCGTTCCATCTCACCCGTGCAAACGTTTATAGAATTCCAATGGATCTCGGCGCCGGATTCCAACCTGGACACCAGCCCAACGGTTCGTGCCGGACTCGGATTGGTTGCCAACAACTCGAGCCTCTCGATCGGCGACCAACAACGCTTCGACTTCGGCGCGAAGTTCGGCGTTGACTCCGCATTCGCGCGCAAGAAATTCCTGCTGCTCATTCGGGGGCAGCTCAAAAGCGATTTGGCCGATGCGGCGATTTCTTTCCAGCGGTCTTGGTCCACGCGCGATTCCTACATGATCTTACCTGACCGTGTTCGTTACACCGCGAAGCTCGCCTGCCTCGCCTCCAGCGCCAGCAGATGTTCCTTGATTGGCAAACCTCCGCCATACCCGGTCAGCTTGCCGCTCGATCCAATCACTCGATGACAAGGGATGACGATCGGAATCGGATTGCGCCCGTTCGCCAACCCCACCGCGCGCGACGCCGCTGAATTCCCAACTCGCTTCGCTAACTCCCCATAAGAGATCGTCGTGCCATAGGCGATGTTGCCTAACTCCAGCCAAACCCGCTCCTGGAACTCGGTTCCTTGCGGCCCCAGCGGCAAATCGAAATCCTGCAGGTCGCGAGCGAAGTACGCATCCAATTGACGCACTGTCTCCTTCACGATTCCGCGATTCGACTCTTCCCATTCCGGCTTCGCAGGCGCGGCCATTTTCCCGCTCTGGAACAATACGAATCGCAGTGCTTCCTCGTCCGCTGCGATCACCAGTTCCCCAATCGGGCTGGTCATTTTTAGATAGTTCATAAGTTCATCCACAAATACATCGCCGCGTAGGCGCGCCACGGTCGCCACAACGCCGATCGCTCCATCAAACCTTGCGGAACCGCCTTGCGCAACGCCAAATCCGTATCCGGAAACGCATCCGGTTCGCCAAGGGCGCGCATGGCAACATACTCTACGGTCCACGGACCAATCCCGCGAACACTCAGCAACGCGCTCCGCAACCCCTCCACGGGCGCATCGAATCGGATCTCGCCCGACGCAACCCGCGCAGCCAATTCCTGAATCGTCGCGGCGCGCTGCTTCGTCAACCCAATGCTCGTCAGATCCGCCTCAGCAAGCGCCGCGGCGTCGGGAAACAATCGCGAACCCTCACCGAACGGCTGGCCATACGAGTTCGCAATCCTGCCGGACATGGTTGTCGCCGCCGCCACACTGACTTGCTGCCCAAGAATCGCCCGCACCGCCAACTCGAACCCATCCCACGCGCCTGGAACGCGCAGCCCTGGCAGTCGCTCCAACAACGGTTGCATTTGCGGATCGATGCCCAACTGCGCGGCAACCAAATGCGGATCGGCGCCAAGGTCAAAGATCCGGCGTGTTCGCTCAACGATCCGAAAGAGCTGCGATGGTTCTGGATACTCAACCCGCAAGATCACCGCATCGCCTTCCTGCGCCCTCACCACGGAAAGCCGACCGGCCTTGCCATCCAACACAAAAGTCCGCCCATACTCGGCATCGATGACAGACTCGACGCCTGGAATCGCGCGCAGTTGAAGGAACCGCAACACCGCGTCCCAGGCATACGGTGGCCGATAGCTCAATCGAAAGGTGTAAGCGCCTTGCGCGCTAGGCGCAGCCTTCTTCCGAAAGTCTCGCGGAGGCCGCCCGTACAAGCTTCGGAACACATCGTTAAACTGACGCACGGACCGAAAGCCTGACGCCAACGCGATCCCCGCCAGTGGTAACGAAGTCTCATCCATCAACCGCTTCGCAAAGTGAACGCGCCGCGTCTGTGCCACCGTTACCGGAGAGGCGCCCAGGTGTTGTTGAAACAACCGGCGCAATTGCCGCGAGCTTAGCC
>CAZCPL010000010.1:11401-18724 GCA_964500255.1 uncultured Solibacteraceae bacterium
GCGCGCACTCGCCGATCAAGCGCAACGCCCGCGAAACCGTGGTTGACGTCCCCATCCAAGCAGGAGTCCCGGGCGACGTCTCGGGGCGGCATCGCAGACATGGCCGAAGCCCCGCCTCCGCAGCCGCGGCAGCGGTCGGGAAGTAACGAATGTTCTGCTCTTTGGGCGCTTGCGCCGGACAGATCGGGCGACAGTAAATGCCGGTCGTCAAAACACCGATGAAGAATTTGCCATCGAACCTCGCGTCGCGCGTCGAACGTGCCCGTTGATAGGTATCGAGCGAGAGTGCCCAGCTGGATTCTCCAAAGTCAGGAACTTTGCGTGCGGTTGTCACGCTCTCAATCTAACCGATTCCAGGCAGACTCATTAGCGGTTTTCGGACATCATCGCCCAGGCACACTTCGATAAAATCCCGTCAAATAACCCGCTTACTTCCGGCACTCCTTCTCTCCGGTCTAGCTAGCCAGGTAGCTTAGCTAAGTTAGTTCTAGTTCAGAACAAACGCCCACAGCGTATCGCCCGTCGCCACCGTCACGTACTGGTGTCCGTCGAGCAGATAGGTCTGCGGCGCGTTGGTCGCGTTGCCAATTCGTGTGTGCCACAGGGGCTTGCCGGTCTTCGCATCGTGCGCCACGAAGTTGTTCATGCCGTCTCCGGCGAACAACAATCCCCCCGCCGTCGCGAGCAGTCCGCCGCCACCGCCACTGCCGTAGTAACGATGACGCCAAGTCACCTTGCCGGTGCGATAGTCGATAGCGCTGAGATAGTTGCCACGAGTCCCCATCGGTGCTTCCTCCTTGCCGCCCAGCCCCATCGATCCGCGCGGATCCAAATCCGTCAGATAAAACAGAGAAAACCCGTTGTCCTCAGGGACGTAGAACAGCCCGGTCTGCGGCGAATAGGCAGGAGGCTCCCAGTTCACCGTTCCACCCGACGTCGGCGAGACAATGGCACCACCCACCGTCGGATCCTTCACCGGATCACGTTCCGGACCACCGAACTTATTCAATCCCTTCGCCCAGTTTGTATCCTGCCCGTACTTACTGGTGAGCAGCCGCTCACCCGTCACGCGATCCACGGCAAAGAAGTAGCCATTGCGCGCGGCCGTCAGCACCATCTTGCGCATCTTGCCGTCAAACAGGCCATCCACCAGCACCGGAGTCTGCGCCGAATCGTAGTCGTGCGTATCGTGCGGCGAGGTCTGAAAGTGCCAGGCCATCTTGCCCGTATCCACGTGAATCGCCACCAAAGAGCAGGTATACAGGTTGTCGCCTTCGCCGCGTTTTCCGGTCATGTAGGCCGGCGTCGGATTTCCCGTGCCGATGATGTAGAGCTTGGTTTCCGGATCGTAGGCCCCAGGAATCCAAGTCTGCGCTCCGCCATGGCGAGCCGCATCGAGACTGGCCCAGGTGTCGAGCCCCGGGTCGCCCTTCTGCATCGGAACCGTATAGAATTTCCACTGCAACTCGCCGGTTTCCGCGTCGAAAGACTGTAGGAAACCAGGGGAATCGATGTCGTTTCCGGTGCCCACGAGCACATGGTTGCCGACAACGATTGGAGCGGGTGTCGAAAAATAGCCCTGCTCCAGATCGGCGATCGTCTTGTGCCAGCGCTCTTTGCCCGTCTTCGCTTCGAGGCATACCAGATAGTTATCGGGGGTTTCCATGTAGAGATAGTTGTTCCACATCCCCAGGCCACGATTGCCGATATGTGTGCCGCCGCGCGTCTTCCAGTAGTAATGCCAGAGTTCGCGGCCATCGCGCGCGTCCACCGCCCACGCGTTGTCAGGCATCGTGAAATAGAGCGTACCGTCCACTTCGAGAACCGAAGCCTTGATGGATCCGCCACCGGCCGCGAAGTCGCCGGTCCCTTCGCCGCCGACAATCAGTTTGGACTGCGGCGCACCGCCGCCCCCGAAGCGTCCGCCGCGTCCGGCCGACGCGTTCGGACCCGGCGTCAACCGGATGCTCCACGCCAACGAGAGGTTCTTCACCGTTGTCGCATTCACCGCATCGAGCGCGCTGAAGCGCCGGCCCGTATAGTCGCCGTTATAGCTCGGCCACGAATCCTTCAGCGGCTTCAATAACTCTTGTGGCGTGACGCCACCGCCCTGCGCGAACAGTGGCGCCGTGATCAAAAAACTCGTCAGGAAGATCTTCATTTCAAGGTCACCAGAAAGGCCGTCACGTCGTGGATGGATTTGTCGGTATACAGCGGCAGCATATCGCGATGCGGTGCCAGCGGGTCGTTCACTTCAACCTTGGGAACATCGCCCGTGCGCCCGAAGCTACGAATCATGCCATCCGCCAACTCAAGCGTTACGACAAAATCATCGATCCGAATCAGCTTGCCTTCGGTCTTTTCCTGGGCTGTGGTCACCGTCGCTGTTACGGTGCGACGCGGGTTCGCCGTTGCGGGCGCGGCACCACCGAAGCGTCCGCGAGCGCCACCCGCGACCCAGGCATTCTGCAGCATCCTCGGATCGGTGATCCGCGCCGCGAGGCCTTTCAGATCGCCAGTCACCGAATGACAGGACGCGCATCTCTGCGCAAAGTAGATCTTACCTTCCTCAGGATTGCCCACGAGAATCGTCGGAGGCTCCTGCGCGCTGGGAGGCCGCCCCTGGCCGCCAATCTGCCCAAGCACGCTGCGCACGTACGCGGCCACGGCCTTGGCGTCGTCCGCACTCATCGGGATCGCGGGCATGCCGCCCTGCATGCCGTTCTGAATAATCGGTGCGATCTTCTCGCCGTCGCGATCGCTCAACGAAAGCTGGGAGCGGAGCAGGTTGGGGCCGCCCATATCACCGCCGCGGAGGTCTGCTCCATGGCAGGCCCGGCATGAGATGCCGTAGATTCCATTGCCGCGCGCGATCTGTAGAGGGTCGCCGACCGGTCGAACTTGGCCGGGCACGAATCCGCCTTGTCTGCGCGGGGGTCCTCCTGCTGGCGGTTGTGGGGGCTGCGCCAAAGCGGCAATCGATAGAGCACTGGCAAGCGTGAACGCTCGGACAAACTGCTGCTGCTGCATGAATGAAGACCTCGAAGATAGGATTTCTTTATTGTATTCCGCAAGCCCGCAATGCGCCTGCAGAACGCCGTTACGCATCGGTTGCCGGCAGGAGGTGTCTTGGTGATCCCAGCCTGTGAAGCTGACCTTCGTCTCAACGAGCCCGCTGGGATATCGACTTTGGCGAGCACTGCTTGGGCGCAGCCAAAACACAGCGCTGCCGACTCGCCACAGTCGACCATCGAAGATGCTCTTGAACCTACTTTTCAATCAACGGCGATTCCGAAAAGATCGAAGGACAAATTCGGATTTCACCCCGTCATCTTGCGATAACCGGATGTTTTCGATCAAGGTCAGGATATCCCAAAAAACAGAGTGGCTCCGGGAAGATCATCCCGGAGCCATTTTGAACAAGCGAACACTAGAACGACAGCTTCAACGCAAACTGCACCACACGCCAGCTCTCACCGTTCTGATTTGTGGTGGAAGAACTTGCCGTAGACAGCGTCACGCAGCAAGTCTGTCCGAACACGCCCGACGTGATCGCCGGCGACCCGACAGACGCATCGCGGGGATTGCGGAAATTCGGATGGTTGAACGCATTGAAGAACTCCGAACGGAACACCATCTTCACGCGCTCGGTCACCTGGAATCCTTTGGAAATGCTCGAATCCAGATTCCAATACGAAGGACCCTTAAAGATATTGCGTCCCAGTCCAAGCTCGCCGGGGTTCGGGAACGTGAAGGCATCCGCATTCTGGAACAGCACCGGTCCAATGACTCCGGCCTTCTGCTGCAACTTCGCTTCCGGCAACGCAACGCCCGGCTTCAAGGCCGCGCGCGACTGCGCCGTAAAGTTCGCCGTCAACACACCGCTGCGGACGGTGAAGGGTTCACCGCTCTGATAGGTGTAGATGCCGTTCACGCTCCAGCCGCCGATGATCGTATCGATCATGCGGTTGACGCTGCCGCCAAACTTCTTGCCCTTGCCAAACGGCAGTTCATAGATGCCGGTGACGTTGAGGACATGGCGCTGATCGAAGTCCGAACGGGCGCGTTCGTTGTCGTAGTTGCGGCCATCGGCCGGGGTGCGTGCGCCGGTAGTGGTGAGTCCGCCACCTACGGTTGCGGCGACGGGGTCGAGCGATAGATTGTCGATCGATTTGCCCAGTGTATAAGCGCCGTTCAGCAGGAATCCCGCCTGATCGAAACGCTTGCGGAAGGTGAACTGCGCGGCGTGATAATTCGAGTCACCGCCATTGTCCAACTGCAGAATTTGGGCGAACTGCTGATTGGGGCGAAGTTTTGCGGCGAGCGTCGTCTGCTCGATACGTCCCGCCATGTTGCCTGCGGCGTTCTGGTTGAGATCGGTCAAAGAGTTGGAAGAATTCACAAACACAGAATTGACGATGCCTTGCGTCAAGAGAGGAACCGCTGAGGCACCCGTGCAAGCGGCGCCCGAAGCCAGCGTTCCGTCAGGACGGCAGCCGCCGCCAATCGCGACATTGCGCTGCATCGCCAGGAACGACGGCAGAATCGGCGCGGAATCGATCTGATTCACGTCCCACGAACGATAGAGGCGTGTGCCGCGACGACCGACGTATCCTGCAGAAACGACGACGCCGATGGGCAGTTCGCGCTGAATCATCAGGTTCCACATGTGTACGGTGGGCAGCTTCATGCCGGGGTCAAACACCCGGATCGGTGGGGAGTTCGATTGCACCTGATTGCCAGGTGTCAGGAACGATGACGGCTTCACCGTGGGCGGCGTCAGTTCGTTCAAGAAGCCCTGTCCCAGACGGACGTTGGTAACCGGCTGGCATCCGTTGGTGGTCACTAGCGCGCCATTCGCGCCAGAGAAGTTTGAACTGCAACGGAAGCTCTGCCCCGGAACCGATGCCGCAACCGAAGTCACCTGAAAGGTGCTGATGGGATCGAAGGCCACTCCGTATCCCGACCGGATCACCGTCTTGTTGTTCGGTGCCCAAGTGATGCCAAGGCGCGGCGCAACCGCACCCCAGTTGAAGTTCTTGAACCAGCGGTCCGCAGGAACATAACTCACTGGCCCTTCCGATCCGTCCACCTTCTTATTCGGAACATAGGCGCGATTTCCGGCTTCGGTCGGCGGCGGATTCACTTCCCAACGCAGGCCGTAGCTGAGGGTGACATTCTTGCGGACCTTCCACTCATCCTGCGCGAAGAAATTATATTGCTTCGCGCGCTGGCCCTGCGCCCAGAGAGTCACTCCGTCGCCGCTTCTGAAGGGCAAAAAGGTATCGCTGCGCAGATCGCCAAGAAACACCTGGGTAAGGCCAGCGGGGATACCCAGCAGGTCATTCACCATGCCCTGCAGCCGGTTCAGATCGTTGGCCGCGATGCCTGGTGTGGTCGCGTTTGCTAGTGAAGGAAACGTGAACCCAGCGGGAGGCCGAATATTGCGCGACAACGAGATGGCCGGCGTAAGCGAGGTTCCGCCCACATCGCCGCGCTGATCGTTGTGTTGGTACATACGGATGTTCGCACCGAATCGCATCACGTGATTGCCGCTCAGGTAGTTGAGGTTTTCCACAATTTGCGGCGTATTCACCGCGCGAAACGTGCGCGGGTTGGCCGTATAGTCGACGTCCGAGTTGTTGAATGTAAAGCGAGGCGCATTGGGAAACGCGGGATTCGCTTCGCCCTGCGTGAACAGAAACTTCCAACGCGAGTAGCCGAGCGTGAGTTCATTCACCAGTCGCGGCGAAAGCGTGCTGCGGAATCCAAGTGCGTAATTCTGCGCGGGCCGGAATACTTCGCCGCGCGCCGGATATCCAGGCAGCACGGCGGGGCGGCCGTTGAGTGGATCGCCGCCCAACGTGTTCTGCTCGGCACCGAGATACCGGAAGAACAAGTTGTGCTTGTCGTTGACCGTGTGGTCGATGCGGAACATGTACTGCGGTCCGCGAACCTTGAAGGGCGTGTTCCAGGTGTATCCACCGGTATTGAGTCCGTCGCCGACGTTGTAGGTATTGGGAGCGGGATATCCGCCCAGAACGCCTTTGACTGCGGAATCCAGACCGCGGTTCTGCGGATCGTTGGCGAAAACATTGAAAGTCGCGACGCAGTTGGAATCGGTCGGCGCGTTGCAGTTGCGAACGCCGTTGGCCAATGCACCAGTCCGAGGATCGACAAGCACCTGCGCATTCTGCGTAATGCGCTGGCCGTTGACGGTGAGCGGACTCGCCTGATTCACGACAAAATAACGAAAGACTCCACTGAGTGCACTCGCGGTGTAGAGATCCACCGATTCGCCGAAGGCCTTGTCCACCGGATCGGCGAAGTTGACCTTCTGTCCCTGCCAGCTTCCGAAGAAGAAGGTGCGATTCTTTTTGATCGGTCCACCGAGTTCGAAGCCGTACTGATTGAGCTGAATAATCGGCTTCTGATTGCCTTGCGCGTTCGAATAGAATTCCTGCGCGTTCAACTTGGTGTTGCGGAAGAACTCGAACATGGTTCCGTGCAACTGGTTGGTGCCCGAACGGGTCGCGATGGATACGTTTGCGCCGGAGTTGCGGCCTTCTTCAGGAGTCGGGTTCGAGGTGGTGACCTTGAACTCCTGCACGTTGTCCGGATTCAGACGAAAGATATTGCTCGTGGGGTTGGGTGATGTGGACTCGTTCGCTTCGATCCCGTCGATGGTGACGTTGACAGCGGTGGAACGCGCACCATTCACATTGACCGTATTGCCGGACCGCTGCACGACTCCCGGTTCGTAGATCAACAGGTTCAGCGGATTGCGTCCGTTGAGGGGAAGGTTTACGATCGCCTTCTGCTCCACGACGTTGCCGATCGTGGCATTCGAGGTCTGCAGCGTTTCCGCCGAGGCGCTCACCTGCACGCTTTCCGTGGTCGCGCCCACTTCTAGGACGATATCCACTGTGAGCGGCGTGTTGATTTGCGCCGTGTTGCCAGTGCGGCTGTATGTTTTGAATCCGGTCTGCTCAATTTTGACGGTATAGGTTCCGACGACAATCGAAGGAAAGGCGTAGACGCCTGCTTCGGTAGAACTCTGCTTATTCGTGATGCCTGTGGCCTCATTGCTGAGGGTTACGGTCGCTCCAGCGATAACGGCCCCCGACGTGTCGCGGACGACGCCGGAAATCTGAGATGTCGAGGTCTGCGCATGCAACGCGATTGTCGCCGCGAACGCGCAAAACATCGAGAGGGATCGTTGGGACATAGAAGCAAACTCCTTTGGAAGGCAGGCAGCGAGGCCCGACAGAGGCCGCTACAAAGCGAGGATTCTTCTAGTATAGCGAGGCATTCCATTAGGAG
>CAZCPL010000010.1:18824-52192 GCA_964500255.1 uncultured Solibacteraceae bacterium
GCGATTAGTTGCCCCAGTTGATGTTGCCGGTCTTGACGTTCGATTTGATCTTCATGACTTGTGTTCCTTTCTGTTGTTCGTTGTCTGGTACGCGGTCGTTGCCGAGGAGGCGATTAGTTGCCCCAGTTGATGTTGCCGGTCTTGACGTTCGATTTGATCTTCATAACAGCTCCTTCTTCAGAATTGAGGTTCAATTAAGAATCCCCTTTAGTCAGTACTACTACTTGCAGGAGTAGTGCCAAACAGCTTTTGCGATGTTTCGGTTCTCTAACTCAGAGTCAAACGTTTTAGTTTCAACGACTTGATAGATCGCCAGAAAATTGAATTTCAACGCGAATGGAAGCCTGGAGACTATCAATCCTTCGAGGCGCTTAGCGAAATAGCTAAGGGTCACTTGCGAAAGGGTGTGGGGTAAGGCAGGGGATTCCGACTCAAAAGCCGCTAGTCGGTATAGAGAATCCTGCTTTTTCACCGACGAGATGGTCAGCAAGTTCCCTACAGAAATACTGCGATGTGATCCAAGACTAGCGATTCACCTCTAGCAGCCCGTGGTAGAAGTGGCTCCTTGCCTTGGGATGTCAGATTATCGCCCAGACAGCAGCATGGCGGTGACATCGATGAGTGATTGTCCCAGCCAGGTTTGGATAAGATAATTCCACATGCTCCTGCTCTGCCTTCTGCTCACAGCAGCCAATCAAACAACTCAAACGGCCGATGCTCACCCAGTGAAGTCCCTCAAAGTGCGGATCCTTTCCACGATGCTCGCCGACTCCGCGGGCTTCGGCGAATGGGGTTTCGCAGCCCTTGTCGAGGCTGACGGCCGACGGATCCTTTTTGACACTGGCGCGAATCCAGACACCGTATCGCGAAACCTGAAAGCCCTCAAGATCGACATCTCAGACGTCGACGAGGTGATCCTCAGCCATCATCATCTCGACCACACCGCAGGGCTCATCACGCTCCGCACCGAATATCCGAAAGCTGTCGGAACCGCATACACCGCGAAAGGGATGTTCTACAGCCGCCCCACTGTTGATTTCTCGAACCCGGCAGCCAAGCTCAGAGAGGGCAACCCAATGATCGCCATACGCGCGGCGTACGAGAGCAAAGGCGGACGCATCGTCGAACTCGACGGTCCTCGGGAAATCCATCCGGGCATCTGGCTCACAGGACCAGTCCCTCGCGTCCATAACGAGCGCAACTGGAGCGGCTCTGGCCGGATGCGTACCGCCGATGGATCCGACGCCGAGGACAACTTGCCCGAAGATCAGACCCTAGTCATCGAAACCGCCAAAGGACTCGTGATCATAGTCGGCTGCAGCCATGCGGGAATCGTAAACATTTTGGAACATGCGCGGACGAAGATCCGGAAAGATGCGCCGATCCATGCGGCAATCGGGGGCTTTCACCTCTTCAACGCCAAAGACGAAACACTGGCATTCACGGCGCGCAAGTTCCGCGAGTTCGGATTGCAGAACTTTCTCGGAGCGCACTGTACCGGGATTGAAGCGGTCTATCGGTTGCGGGAACTCGCGGGGCTGGGGCGCAAGACTGCGGCGGTCGGGGCGCTGGGAGGCGGGTTCGATCTCGCGACCGGACTCGCCCCCGGAAGCATTGCCCGCTAACTCGAACCCGCGCCAGTGGTTTCGACGTATACGGAGTACAGCGACTGGCTGGCCGCCATGAACAGACGGTTGCGCCGCGTGCCGCCAAAACACAGATTGGCGCACATTTCCGGCAGCAGGATCATCCCAATGCGATCGCCATTCGGTGCGAACGTGTGGACGCCGTCATAGCCTTCGCCTACCCATCCGGCAGCCACCCAGATATTGCCATCCACATCCGAGCGGATGCCATCGGCCTGTCCGGTGCCCTTGCCTTTCAGTTCCATCGAACAGAACTGCTTGCCATTGCGCAGCTTGCCGCCATCAAGATCCCACACCTTGATATTGCGCGGGGCCTGCGGATAGTGTGACGAACCAGTATCGGCGACATAGACTTTCTTGTAATCCGGCGAAAAACAGATGCCATTGGGCTTGAAGATATCATCCGTCATTTTCTCGATCTTGCCCGATTGCGGATCGATGCGATACACGGCCTCTTTAATTTCGAGCTCGCTCTTGTAGCCTTCGTAGTTCATGAGGCTGCCATAGCCGGGATCGGTGAACCAGATGCCACCATCCTGATGCACAGCCGCATCGTTCGGGGCGTTCAACCGCTTGCCTTCGAACTTGTCGGCAAGCACGCTCATGGTGCCATTGTTCTCGTAACGCACCACTCGGCGATTGCCGTGTTCCATCGAGATCTGGCGGCCCTGCCAATCGAACATGTTGCCGTTGGAATGTCCGGCGGGCTCGCGAAAGACCGACACATGGCCGTCTTCTTCGAGAAAGCGTAACTGGCGATTATTGGGGATGTCGCTCCAAACCAGAAAGCGTCCAACGCCGCTCCACGCCGTGCCTTCCGCCCAGAGAGTCCCCGTATGATGACGACGAATCGGCGTGTTGCCGATCGCGTATTTCGCAAACCGTTTGTCGAGTGTGACGATGTCCGGATCGGGGTAGCGGGTGGGCGTTTTGCCGGACCAGTCCCTCTGGTTAGACGTCTGCGCAAAGGCCGTTGTTCCCACGGCAAGCAAGGTTCTTCGAGTGAGCATCACGGTTAGTATATCGGGAACTTGTTGGGGAAATGTGGTGTCTACAGCGTCATGTTCGAGCAATCAATGGTTCTTCCAACTCCTGGCAACAAGCGATGGACATTCGCTCTTTCGCTTACTCTACAAGTCGCGACCCTTTCTCTCTTGATGCTGATCCCGCTGATCTTCACGGAACAGCTTTCTCAAGTCATCACACGCGGTTCGATGATCTTTCCACCGGTGCCGCCTTCCACGCCTCCGCCGATGCAGAGAGTTGCGCAGACCCAACCAAGAACTGCGGCACCTTCCAATCGCTTCGTGGATTTTCTGAAACATTTCACGCCAAAGCCCATCGACAAGATGGTGACCGATGCCTTCGGTACCGCGCCTTTGCCGGAGTGCACAAACTGTGTTGTGGGGTCCACGAATCGCGAGGCCGGTCCCGGCTTTTTCGGGGATGGTTTGGGCAAAACACCGCCCCCTCCGCCGGTCGCAGTCGTGGAGAGGAAGATCGAAACCGTCAAGCCAACGGCACCGGTGCGAATGGGAGGCGATGTCCAGAACGCAAAAATGGTTCGCCGTGTGCTGCCTGTATATCCTCCGCTCGCAAAGCAGGCACGCGTTTCGGGAACCGTACGGCTACAAGGCGTGATCTCGAAAGAGGGCACGATCCAACAGTTGCAAGTGATCTCGGGACATCCGTTGTTGGTGCCCGCAGCGCTCGAAGCGGTGAAGCAATGGGTCTACCGGCCAACGCTGCTCAACGGCGATCCAGTGGAAGTGATCGCACCCATTGAGGTGAACTTCACTCTCAGTGGCAATTAGTTTACTGTCGCAGTTCTCTTTCGAGGATCGCGAGTTCGGCACGCAAGCCTCATTCATCGTCATTCACGCTCCATCCGCAGAGCGTCAACGAACAGCTAGAATAATTATGCCTTGATCCTCACCGTCACCCTGAACCCCGCAATCGACCGGACCATTCTCGTCGACAAACTCGTCTTCGAGGATCGTTCGTACATACGCTCTTCCACCGACTCTCCCGGCGGCCGTGGCATCAACGCCTCGCGCGTCCTTTGCTCGGGTTTTGGAGCCGAATCGCTCGCTATCCTTCCCGCCGGCGGCGAACCTGGACAACGCATGTCTACGATGCTGCAGGATATCGGCTTCCCCGTCGAAGTGATTCGCGTCCGCACCGATACACGCACCAATCTCACGATCTCCGACAAGCAGGGTCTCACGATCAAGCTCAACGAAACCGGAGGACCCATCGAGTCTTTCGAACTGAAACAGATTCAAGAAGCGATCGAGAGCCGCTTGCCGCAGACCGAGTGGCTGATGTTGTGCGGAAGCCTGCCGCCCGAGGTTCCGGCGAACTTCTACGCGCAGTTGATCGAGATCGCGAAAGCACAGGGCGTCAAAACATTTCTCGATACCGACGACACGCCGCTCTTACGCGGACTCGAAGCCAAGCCCACCGTAGTCAAACCCAATCAACATGAGGCGGAGCGGTTGCTGGGCAAGGCGCTCTTGTCGCGTGCACGCTGCGGCGAAGCGGCAAAGCAGATTCAAGCCATGGGTGCGGACATCGCGCTGCTTTCGCTGGGCAGCCGCGGAATGGTTGCCTGCCGTGGTGAAGAGCTCATCGAAGTAACGCCTCCGGTGGTGGATGCGATCAGTCCGATTGGTGCGGGCGATGCCGCTTCAGCGGCTTATGTGTGGGCGCAATCGAGTGGCTTGACGTTTGCGGAATCCGTGAAGTGGGCCGTATCGTGCGGCACCGCGACATCGATGCTGCCCGGCATGCAGTTCGCTTCAAAAAATCAATCGGAAGTGATCTTGCGCCGCGTTGAACTGCGGCCAATGCGGTAAATCACTTCGGCCAAACGACGCCCTGGTCCATTTTGGCGACCGCAGCCAAGCCGCGGAAATTGAACTTCTGCACGCGCTGTCCGCGATAGGTTTCCGTGGTGTAGATATTGCCTTTGGAATCCGTCGCGATGCTGTGTACGGCGTAGAACTGCCCTGGTTGGCGGCCGCCATCGCCGAAGGTTGTGAGGATCTCGAGCGTTTCGCGCAAGAGCACGTGCACCTTCATGTTCGATCCGTCGGCGACGTACAGATACTTCTGTTGCGGATCGCGTGACAGCGCCACATCGAACGCTGCGCCGTCACCCAACGTCGGCTTCGCGACCCAGCCTTCTTTGACGTAGGTGCCATCGGTCTTGAACACCTGAATGCGATTGTTGGTGCGATCGCAAACATAGAGCAAACCATCGTTGGCGAGAATGATTCCGTGCACCGGCGTCCGGAACTGCGTTGGTGCAGGCTCGTTGGGATTGAATGGACCAAGATCCGTATCGTCGGGCTTGTTGCCGTACGCACCCCAATGGCGTTTGTATTTGCCGCTATCGGCATCGTAGACGATGACGCGGCGGTTGCCGTATCCATCCGCGACGTAGAGTTCATTGGTCTTGGGATCGACAATCGACTTCGCAGGCAAGCGCAGATTCGCCACATCGTTGCTGCCCTTGCTCTCATAGGGCTTGCCAAGTTGCATCAGGAACTTGCCCGATTGCGTGAACTTCAGCAGCATCGAATCATGCACCGCTCCTGCCGCGGCCATCTTGCTTTCATCGTGCGCAAGGGCCGCTGGACGAGCGCCGCGACCGTTGCCACCGATCCAGACGTTGCCTTTGTAGTCGACATCGATGCCGTGATTCGAAGACGGCCAACTGAAACCGTCGCCATTGCCTCCCCAACTCGCAATCAGGTCTCCTTCGGCATTGAAACCAAGCACGGGCGGAGCAGCCGCGCAGCATTCCGAGGCCTTCGGATTCCAGGTGGCGTAATGTTCCTTCTCTTCGAGCGAGCCTTGACGATGGATGATCCAGACATTGTCTTTGGCATCCACTGCGACGCCGATGGTCGCGCCAATCACCCAATGATTGGGCAGCGGCTTGGGCCACATGGGATCCACCTCAAAGCGCGGCGCTTGCGTGCCTGCGGCTTCCACGGCGGCTTGTTGGTCTAAGAGGTACGCGCATCCGGCGACGGCGGCGAAGAGAGCGACAAATGAGATGATGTTTTGGCGCATGAGTCTTCGATATCATACACGGTTGCGGACCGTTCTGTTTTTGTTGTTCTTGTCGAGCGCACTGGCGCACGACGCCCCGGCGCACGTCACCGTGCGGATTCATGCGCGCGTTGTGGGCGGGACGCTGCGGTTACTGGCGCGCATTCCGCTCGAAGCCGTGCGCGATGTCGACTTTCCTGCGATCGAGGGCGGCTATCTGGATGTGGTGCGAGTGGCCCCGCAGCTTGCTGGATTGGCGAAGATCTGGGTGGCCGATCCGACAGAGCTTTACGAGAACGGCCGCCGTACGAAGGCACCGCGCATCGTCGCCACGCAAATCTCGATCGCCTCGGATAAGTCATTTGCGAGCTTTGAGCAAGCTGAGGCGCATTTGCGCGAACCGCTCCCCGCCAATAGTGAGAACCTGTTCTGGAAGCAAGTCTTCTTCGATGTTGCTCTGGAGTTTCCAATCGAGTCAGCGCATTCCGCATTCTCGATCCGCCCAGCGTTCGCAAGCTTGGGCGAAAGTGTTCAGACGGTGTTGCACTTCGCTGGGCGTACGTTTCTGCTGCCCGGCGAGCAGGATCGATTCCCGCTCGAGCCAAGCTGGGCGCAGGCAGCGTGGCTATTCGTGCGTATGGGATTCGTTCACATCCTCGAAGGCACAGACCATCTCCTGTTTCTGCTGTGCCTCGTGATTCCCAAGCCGCGCTTCCGTTCGCTCGTCTGGATTGTGACGGCGTTCACTGCCGCGCACTCGTTGACGCTGATCGCGTCCGCACTGCATATGGCTCCCGATGCGCTTTGGTTCCCACCCTTGGTGGAATTGCTCATCGCCGTATCGATCGTATTCATGGCGCTGGCCAACATCTTTGGAACCACCGGACATTCATGGATGCTGGCGTTCGCTTTCGGTTTGGTGCACGGCTTCGGCTTCTCGTTCGCGTTGCGCGAATCCATGCAGTTTGCGGGAGCCCATCTGACCGCCGCTCTGCTGTCGTTCAACATCGGCGTGGAACTCGGGCAGCTTGCGGCGCTGGCCATCATGGTGCCAGCCGCCGCGTTGGTCTATCGCTTCGTTGTGGATGCCCGGCTCGGGTCGATTGTCTTTTCCTCGCTGGTCGCCCATACCGGCTGGCATTGGATGCTGGAACGCCGGGCTGTGTTGGCGAAGTATTCCTTCACGGCACCTGCCTGGAACGCAACAACAGCCGCCATCGCACTCCGCTGGATCCTGTTCTTCATGCTGCTCTGGGCCGCACTTTGGGCAGTGCGGCGCAGGCAATCAAGAACCTAGCCAGGCTACTGCCCGATGGCCAACACCGTGTATCCACCGGGCGATGCCGCCCCGCGGGCACTCACTTGGATCAGCACCTGTTGGCCGATCTGAGTAGGCGTGAACGGCGTACCGATGAACGCGGGATGTTCGCCAGCCGTCTGCGCCACGCAAGCCAATTCCGCACCGGGTTCACCGGTGGTGGCATTCCGTTCGTACACTGCGATGACGGTGCCGTAGCTCAAACCGTTGTCGTATCGAGAACCTCGTGCTTGGATAGTGAGCCTGCCTGTGGACGTTGCCGTGTAGGTAAACCACACCGCCTTCGAGTCGCGATCCCGTGTACACGAGTGCACAGGGTTTTCTGAGTTCACAGCCGCCGGCCGAGTGTCTTGTATGGATACATAGGGAACCGCATTGATCCGCGTTGCCCCGGTTGGTGCAGTGGCGAGGACGGGAAAGAAAGGTGCTGCTTGCGTCACACGATAGCTTGTGTTGCCCACCTGAAAAGTCCCCCCGCGAGCCAGAGTTGTATCGTTGATCGACGCACTGAAGTTCAGCGCCCCTGGGCCGGATCCGGCAGAAGTGGGCAAAGTGAAATACCGTCCGCCACTCACCGAATAGCCGCTCCACGGGCATCCATTGGCGGTGTTGATCCGCGCCGCGACCACGCCGCCATAGGCAACCACAGCCGCAGGACCCGTGATCGCATACGTGCAAGGCGCATCCGCCGAAAGCCTGCGCCGGAACAGCCCTCGGCCGTAGGTGAACGCGAACAGAACAGGACCATTGTTTTCAGAAAGCACGAGTTGATAGACCGGCACTCCTGGCAGATTCGAATCCTCCACCATCCAGTTCGCGCCGCCATCCTCGGAAAGAAACAACCCCATGTCCGATCCGGCATATAACAGATTCGGATTCGAAGGGTTGACCGCAATCGAGCTGAATGGCAGGTCCGGTACACCGCTATCCATTGCCTCCCAGGACGCGCCACCGTCGCTCGTCTTGAAAATGTGCCCCCGGTCCGCGGCTCTGTTGAAAGTGGAATAGACCGCATACGCTACATCCGGATTCGAGGGATCGAACGCGATGCTGGCAACATTGCCGAAACGGGGCCTGGCGCGTTCCCACGCAACCTCGCGGTTGCTGGCCAGCGCCGCGTTACTGCGATAGATGAAGCCCAGGGTTGTTCCAACCAAAATGCGGTTGGAATCCGACGGATGAATCGCCATCGCCGTAGACACGCCAGCGCCTTCAAACGCCGCTGCCGCCGGACGCCAGGCGTCGCCAGAGTTCTCACTTCGCCAAACGGTCCTGCCGCCAAGGTAGACCCGATTGGGTTCTTTCGGATCCAACAGGTGCGGCGTGAAGAAGCCAAAATTCACCGCATTGAAGGGCCCCTCGATCCCCGCCATAACAGTGCGATAGTTGTATCCGTTGTCAGTCGACCGACGGAACCATGTTGCCGCAGATCCACTCTGCACGGCGACGTAGAGAATGTTCGCGTCCTTGGGATTGACCAGAGGAACCCCGCCATCTCCACCCATCGCCTGGAACCATCCGGCGGAACCGGCGGTATCGAAACCGGTATTCGTGCCGTTGTCCTGCGATCCGCCCAGATAAGCGTGGCCGCCGGGATAGATCGCGCCAGCGTGGAACTGCGTCACCGCGAAGCCCTCATTGATTGCCACGAAACGCATCTGCACTCCAAGGGGGGAACAGGCCGCACGCGCGCTAGTTGAAACCGACAGCAGCGCGTTGTCACTGCGATACACGCCACCGTCGTTGCCCACGTACATTGTGCGATTCGTCGCACCATCGTACTTGGGATGAAACACAATGACATGCTGATCGGCATGGACACTGCCGGGCAGCCACCAGTACGAGGCGATGCCGAAGCTCTTGCCACCATCCTCGCTGCGAAACAAATCGATGCCACCCACCCAGACACGGTCGGCATTGGCGGGATCCACGGCAATCACCATGTCGTAATCACCTTGGTTGCCCCACGTAGTTCTGCCGCCTACCGTGCAGACATCGCCAAAGACGTCGTTGGTGCGGCTCAATAGTGTAGAGTTGATCGCGTTGCCATCGGCAGAATGAGAGCGTCGTTCCCAACTATCTTTGGCTCCACTTTGCGTCGTACGGTAGATCGCCTGAAATGCATAGGTTCGATCTGTCGGCGTATCCGGCCCGGCGCCCCAGGTGCCCAACAAATAGATCGTCTCGGGATTCGACGGTGCGACCGAGAGGGTAGCGCGCCACATGCCCGGCACTTCCAGAACATTCTCCCAAGCCTCGTCGAGTTCCCCGGCCTGCGTTCGAAACGCCGTCATCACAGGAGCGCGGAATGGACCCATACAGGCCGCCACCAGTTGGTCGGAATCGCCGTTCTTGCCGATGGTTACATCCGCACAACCGAAGTTCGGACCCACGCGGTTCACCACCAACGTCCAGGTTTCGCCCGCATCGAGCGAACGCACGATGCCAGACCAGGTAGCGGCGTAAATCCGCCTGCTGTCGTTGGGGCTGACCACGATCTTGTGCATGTAATGAAAACGGCTGTTGGCTGTGGATTCCAGATAGGTCCACGACGCACCGCCGTCGGTTGTTTTGAAAATACCCACGCCTCGCGCGACACTCGCCCAATACTCACCGGTGCCGGCATAGAGCGTCTCCGGATCTTTCGGATCCATCGCTAGAGTGGAAACCGCGAGGTTGTCGAGCGTATCCATCAGCGGCTTCCAACTCTTGCCCGCATCTGTGGATTTAAAGACGCCACCAGACACGCCAGCGGCATACATGATATTCGGATCTTGGGGATTGATCACGATCGCCCGAGTGCGTCCGCCGACGTTCGAAGGTCCAACTTCATCCCACTGTCCCCCATCGGCTGTAGCGATCGCTTTGTTCTTGGCAGCAGCGAATCGAGGTGCGGCCACCTTGGCTTTGGGCATCCGCGCGATCTGTTTTCTGGCGGTCGCGTAGCGTTCGACCGGAACATCTTTGCTGTAGGGCCAGCGCCGGTTGCGTTCCCAGTTGGCGCGCTCTTGCACGCTCTCGCGTTCCTCGGAACGATCTCGTTTGACAAAGGCCTTCCCCTGCGCTTCCACAGCGGAAAACGATTCTGGCACTTGCGCCAGCAACGTGGCGAAAACAATGATTCCGAACACAATCAGGTCCCTCTCTTGTAAGAACTAAGCTTAGCGCCCTCGAAGGTGGGCGGCAAGCCCTAATTGGGAAGCGCAATCCGCGGCCCGAATGTGTCATCGGATTCGTGATCGCAACAATGCGATAGTCTGAAATCCAATGGCCAAGATTCTGATGGTGACCTCCGAGGCAGCCCCCTTCGCCAAAACCGGCGGACTCGCCGACGTTCTCGGAGCCCTTCCCGCCGCCCTGCAAAAACAGGGTGACGAAGTCATGGTGCTGTTGCCCGCCTATGGCAACGCCAAGCTCGAAGGCGCAGAACGCTTCTACCACGATCTGCCCGTTTGGATGAGCGGCGGATACTACCAATGCTCCATCGATCGCATCGTGAAAGACGGCGTCTCGTATCTCTTCCTCGTTTGCCCTCCCCTCTATGGGCGCAACGGAATTTATGGGGATCGTCTCGGAGACTTTGGCGACAACCCTACGCGCTTCGCTGTGCTCTCTCGCGCGGCCCTCGCCGTCGCGGCGCGCATCTTTCGCCCCGACATCATTCATTGCCACGACTGGCAGTCAGCCTTGACGCCTGTCTATCTCAAGACGACCTTCCGCCACGATCCGACGTTTCATGGCATCAAGACTGTCTTCACCATTCACAACCTGGGATACCAGGGCCGCTACGGCGCATCGGTCCTGCGCGATGTGGGACTCGACTATGCCCAAGTTTTCCACATGAATGGAATCGAATATTTCGGCGACATCAACCTGCTCAAAGGCGGCATTGAGTATTCGGACTACGTGACGACCGTGAGTCCGAAATACGCGCAAGAGATCCAAACGCCGGAACACGGCTTTGGCTTGGATTCGCTGCTGCGCTCGAAAGCTCATCTACTAAAGGGCATACTGAACGGCGTCGACTATAGCGAGTGGAATCCGGAAACAGATCCACACCTGGCTGCCAATTTCTCGGCTGATGACCTCGACGGCAAGCGCATTTGTAAGCTGGAATTGCTCAAAGAGTACGGACTCGCCAGCGACGACCCCGACCGTCCGCTGGTCGGCATCGTGTCGAGATTCGCGCATCAAAAAGGACTGGATCTCGTTGCCGAATGCATCCAGGGGCTTGCGGATCTGGACATGCAGATGGTTGTGCTTGGCAACGGCGACGCTGCCCTTGAGCGCACCTTCGGCGATATCGCACGCGATCGACCCGCGCAGTTTGGATACCGCGGCGAGTTCAACAACGGGCTCTCTCACCGCATCGAAGCTGGCGCGGACATGTTCCTGATGCCCAGCCGCTATGAACCCTGCGGTTTGAATCAAATCTATTCGCTGCGCTACGGAACGGTGCCCATCGTTCGCGCCACCGGCGGACTCGACGATACGATCCAGCACGAGACCGGCTTCAAGTTCTGGGGCGCCACAGCGCACGAAGTCTACGGCTGCGTGCGCCATGCCCTGTGGACCTATGAAACCGAGAAAGACTGGTGGAAGCAGATGATGATCACCGGCATGCGGAAAGACTATTCGTGGGATGCGTCCGCCACTCAGTATTCCGACCTCTACCGCCGCCTTCAGGCGACGAGAAGATGATCTCGAATCGCTTGCGGTAGCGTCTCTGGATAGACTGTGAAGCCGTCGTAGTCGGGATAAAACGTCCCATCGTCGCGCTTGTCGGCGAGCATCCAAAACAGATCGGACGCGACGCGATGCTTGCGCGCCGTGGCCAGCCACTCTGCGTACACATCGTTGCGCGCAGCTTGATCTTTCAAGCCGTATTCTTCAAGCATGACGGGCTTTCCAGCTTTGTCTCCGCTTTCGCAATGCATTTCGATCCATTGGTTGCCGTAGGCGGGTTCGACACCCAAAGCGTCGGTGTACAAATGAAACGACGCGAAGTCGATCGACGGAATCCGTAGGAACTCATCGAAGTCGTAGCCCTGCGATCCATCGAGCCACCACTTGGATCTGCCAATCGCCCAACGGTTGAAGAAGCCCTCGTCGCCGAGACCCACCAGATGCTTGGAATCGATGGACTTGATGTGCTCGCTCATCTCTTCGATCCAACGGCGCATGAGCGGTATGCCGCCTGTGACGCAACGGGCCTCGTTGGCGAGTTCCCAACCGAGGATCGTGGGGTCGTCTTTGTAAGCGATGTTGGTCAGCGGATTCACGCGGTCGAGCAGCGTCGTGCACCAGTCTTTGTATGCCTGCCGAGGACGCGCGTCTTCGTAGAACTCGTCATGTTCCGCGAGCTTGTGCTGCGCGATGTAGGCGGGGATGCCGCCGAAATCCTTCCAGTTGTTCGTCAGCGGAAGCAGCAGGCGCATGCCTCGCTTCGCCGCGCCGGCAACCACGTAGTCGAGGCGCTGCTGAAAGGCGTCATTGTTCTCTTCTTCTTCGAAGAATGCCCAAGTTCGAATCAGCCGCAGCCCCAATGCATCCGCGGAATCGAGCAGCGTATCCGCCATATTGCGGCTCGCATAGGGCAAGTAATAGCAATTGGTGCCGGAATACCGGATTGGCTCGCCATTCGAAGTAAAGCCAGTGCCCTGCGTTTTGAGAAAGTCCACTACGTGCCAGTCACTTGTTTCAACAACCCGAAGAACGCCTTCTTTCGCTCGGTGTTGATTCCCCAATTCACCGGCGGGCACTGATAGCCGTCTTTGTAATCCGACGCGCCCGGATCGAAGTAACCCCACGAAGCGTATTCAGAAACAGCGGATATCATGTTGTTCGAAGGCTTGTCGAAATCGAAGTGATCGTCTTCGTTGAAGAGAATCGGCATCGGCTTGTAGCCTTCTACCTGACGCGTCTGCCGCACCATCTCGCCGATACGTTTCGGATCTTTCACGCCGTTGCCGTGGATGAGAATGAAGTCGGAAGTCTTCACCACATTGGGGAGCGGAACGAATCCTCCACCGTAGCTCGTACCCACCAACAGCTTGCCGCCGGACGTCTTGCGCGCCAACTCGATCAACTCATGCACACGGCCCTCTTTGAGAATCGCGTGATCGTAAGACTTGATGTTGCACTCATTGTCGACTTCGAGCAGGACGTTCGTATAGCCCTTCTCTTGCACGATCCAGTTCACCGTATTCTCGACGGCGCGCTTCACCGCCGCTTCGTCGCCGACGCGCTGATCTTGCCCGAAGTAGAAGATACCAACGATCGCCACCATGCCTAACTCATCCGCGCGGTCGATGATCTGCGCCAAACGGGCCATCGCATCCAAGCGCAACGAACCATCGGGCAGCACCGCTGTATTTTCCCAAGGCTGCGACTTCGAATAACCCTCAGGGCTGCCACCCTGCAAGTTCAAGGTGACCGCCAGAAGCCCGTGTTTGCGCCATTCGGGCATCGCCGCCAGAAACTCGCGCGTGTTGCGGTCGGCGTCCCACTTGCCGGTGTCCGGATACGCCCACTTTGACGCCGTCTCAGGATTCGTATCGTTGAATGTCCCTTGCACAACCCGCGAATTGAAGAGCAGCCCTTCGATCTTCTTTCCTTTGAAAGACCGGCCCTTGTAGGTAAGCTTGCCGTTGATCTTGAATTGTTCTCTGTCAATCGAAACAACGGTCTTGCGCTTCGGCGGCGCTGCGGTTAGGGATAAAGCGCTCAGCGCCAGCAGTTCGCGTCTTGTGAAGTTCATGTGTTTACCAGGCGAGGGCAGTGGAAAACACACGCGGATCCGCGGCTGCTTCAATCACGCCCAGTGTCCAGTTTATGTGAATTCCGCCCGACGAATTCAAGCTCCACGGACCGGCAATCGATACCCGATGTCCGCGGCGAAGCAGATCGGCTCGGGTGGCTTCGGGGATGCGGTTCTCCACAGTGATCGCACCCGGATTCATGCGGTGCGGAAACACAGAGGCAGGAAAACTCGTCGTCGTCCAACGCGGCGCCTCAATGGCTTGTTGGATGTTCATTTTGAAATCCACCATATTGATCAGCGTCTGGATCGTGCGCATCGGCTGATCGTCGCCTCCCGGACTTCCTGTCATCATCCACGGCTTGCCGTCTTTGAGCACGAGAGTGCCCTGCAACGTGCTACGCGGACGCTTGCCGGGCGCAAGTGCGTTGGCGTGCCCGGGCACGAGTGAATAGTAATCGCCACGGCAATTGAAGGTGAATCCAAGGTCGCCCATGACGACTTTGGTTCCGAAGGAACTGTGAACAGACGGAGTGAATGTCACGGCGTTGCGATCTTTATCCGCGACCGCGATGTAGCTCGTGTCACCCGCGTGATCGTTGCCTCCGGTGGTGTAATCTGTGGGGCGTTCGGTCTTCTGAAAATCAGGTTCGAAGGCTTCCGCATCGCCCGGACGGAAATCCAGCGAGGCTTTGTTCATGTCAATCAGCTTGCGTCGCTCGGCCCCATATTCTTTCGAGAGAAGGCCCTTGTAAGGGATCTCGATGAAGTCCATGTCGCCAAGATACTTGTCCCGATCCGCCATCGCCAGTTTGCAGGCCTCGATGGAAACATGCAAGAAATCGGGCGAATTCAGCCCCATTTTCGCCAGGTCGTAGCCTTCGAGCATGTTCAGCATGAACAACTCCGCAGGCCCCGCGGAGGCCGATGGATTCTTGTAAACCTGATAGCCGCGGTAGTTCGTCGAGACCGGTTCCTCGACCTTCGCCGTATATACAGCGAAGTCTTCGTAACGGAAAAGCCCGCCGTTCTTGATCGAAGCCGCCTCCATCTCTTTCGCGATATCGCCTTTGTAAAAACGATCGCGCGCGGCTTGCAGCGCGGCCTGCCGACCTTTGGATGACGCCGCTTTTTCGGCATCCACCAGCCGCTGCATCGTCCGCGCAAGGTTCGGATTCCTGAAGATTTCGCCCTCTTTGAGCACGCGCCCACCTGGGGCGTACAGCTTGGCCAATTCAGGATTCGCAAACACCAGCGGCAGTTGGATTTCGCGCATGAGGCGTCCCTGCGTCGGAAAGCCATTCTGCGCCAGTTCGATGGCAGGCGCGAGCACCTCTTCGAAACTGCGCGTCCCCCAGCGCGAAAGCAGTGTGTACCAGGCATCCACCATACCGGGCACGGTTCCCGATAGCAGCGTATCGTTGGCCGGGATCTTTCCGCCTTGATTCTGTCGATACCACTCGATGGTCGCAAGCTTCGGTGCAGTGCCTTCCGCGTTCACAGACCAGACCTTGCCGGACTTCGCATCGTAGACCAGAATCTGCGCATCGCCGCCGATGCCTGTGGCCCCAGGTTCGACGACACCGAGCGCGGCTTGGCCGGCGACGATCGCGTCGAAGGCGTTGCCTCCGCGTTGCAGGATTCGGTCGGAGGCCATCGATGCAAGCTGATGCATCGAAGAGACGCCATAGTTGGTTCCGCGGACGATCTGCTTCATCGTCTGTGGAATGTAGCGATCCCGCTGCGGTCGAGCTTGAGCCAAAAGTAGCGACGACGTGGTTGCGAGGAGTGCTACTGCGACCAAACACTTCCTAATCATGAAGTGAAGATAGCAGGAACTACTTCGCTGCGGCACAGGAAAAGCTAGCCGCTTCATTCGGATTCCCCGTGCCGTTATACCGAACCACTTGCGGATACGGACACAAGGGCCGAGAGAGTCCGCCGGTTCCCGTTGCGATGATCTTGTCCGGTGCCGTGCCTTGCTCAACCCACCGTTCGAGCGCCACGACGATGTTGCGCTCAGGATCGGTCGGCGCGCTGCCGCTTTGTCCGAACTGGTTGGCGCCGAGTCCACCGGCGCAGTGCCCCATGCCAGGAACCAGAAACAGCCGGTAGAAGTCGGCGAGCTTGGCAGGGCTGGCCGCACGAGCATCCGGAAAACGGCCGAAGAATTCGGACACAGCGTCGTAGTATTGGATCGACCCGAGGGCCGGAATCGCCGCATCGCCCCAGCCGTGATACTGAATGAGCCGCCCACCGTTCGCGCGGAAGGAGCGCAGATCGGGATTCGCGGAATTGAGGTGGACGCCAGCCTTGCGATCGCCGTAGTCGATATCCGCGTCGAACTCGAATGAGCGGAAGTTCCAATCCATCTTCTCAAACACGGCCTGGCCATAGTAGGAATTGCCGAAGGCAAACTGCAGCGATTTCTCACGTGGATTGCCGATGATCCAGGGCGCCCAGCCACCGGCGATCGCCTCGGTACCGGGCGGGAATCCGGGATAGATCTGCTTGCCTGTGCGCGAATTCTTCGGCCCCGCATAGATCTTGGCGAGCGCCTCGATTTGGGGTTTGGTGAGGCATTCGGTCGCGCCATCTTTGCAGAGCAGCACGTTGGGATCGAAGCGGCATTGCCGCGGATCTTCAATCAGCCCATCCTTCACGCCATCGACACTGTCGCACGCTGCAACCACGGCCTTCTGGATCGCGGGCAGTTTCGAGGCGGGAATGAAGCTCGCCTCGTCTTTGAGCAGCGCTTGCTCGTTCCAGATGAATCCAGTGAACAGATGCGACCAATCGTTCGCCGGCGCACCCGCCAGGATGCCGTCAAAGTCTTCGGGGTAACGCTGCGCCTCCATCAGCGCTTCGCGCCCGCCATCTGAGCATCCGAGAAAGTAATTCTTCGAGGGTGCCTTGCCGTAAAGCGCGTTGATGAGTGCCTTGGCGTGAACGCTCGTGACGTGCACAGCGCGGTGTCCGAAGTCGATAAGCTTTTCCGGATGTCCGACTGCCCAGGCAGCATCGCCTGCACCGCGGGCGTGGCCATCGTCGGTGGCTGCCGCGACATAGCCTTCTTTGGAAGCCGCTTTGAGCGTCCCGGTGTTGATCGCCCCAGCCCAGCCGCCGTTGCCGTACTGCTGGTAGCGCCCATTCCAATTTGCGAGCGGAAGCCGCACTTCAATATTGATCTCTGAATCCTTCGTGGGGCGGGCGACTAAGGCCACAACACAGACACCATTCGATTCGGAGGCGCTGGCGATGGAAGCACGGTTCAGCTTGGCCTGCGCGAGAGACTCGCAGTTCGGCTTCTGAGCCCGCATCAAAGAGATAGAGACCAAGAGCAAAGACAGCAATCGCATGATGCTGCCTATGTTAATACGGTTAGTTGCCCGGTGGGGGCGGGGGAGGAGGAGGCGGTGGAGCGCCACCAGCTGAAGAATCACCAGGCAGCCCAACGCCACCGCCGCGAGCCCCACCAGGGAGGCTACCTGCGCGACCGGGCCGCATGATCACGGTATTCAAGGCATCGAGAACAGCCCTCATGCCATAACGAACGATCGAACCTTTGTCGACGCCCTTCTGCGCCAGAGGCTGCTGCTTGTAAACTCTTAAGGATTCGCCATCGCGCAAAATCTTTTGGTTCGAGCGAGGCAGAAGCGCATGTTCCACGGCCACTTCGCCTTCTTCGACTTCGATCAGCGTCGACTCTTCATCCTCATCGACACTCACTTCGAAAGTCGTACCACGGACGGAGATTACGGCGGTCGGCGTCACCACGCGGTTGGGATTCGGCACGCCACCAATCTTATTGATGTGTACCCGAACCTTGCCGATGACGACATCCAGAAGATCGCGCCAGTTGGGAACATTCTTGCGGAAGACGACCTGTGAGTTGGCGAAGACTTCAAACGTGCTACCGTCCGAAACACGCATCAGCGCGTAACCGTTGGCCCCACTCATGATGATCTGTTGGCACTGCACCGAATCGCCGGGACCCAGCGCCCAGGGCTGATTGTCGCGCAGAACAGAGACTTGCCCGGTGATCGTTTCCACTTTCGCCGCGTAATCCGAAGCGGAAAGCGGCAAGATTTGCGCAGAACACACGACTACACTCGAAGCTGCGAGAAGCAGCAACGGCGTGATCGTCGAGAATGTAAGAGGCCCGCGGGTCATCTGGTAAAAGCCAACTCGGACAAAAGCGATACCGACAGACTAACATGAGATCGGCAAGTCACGCCGGGCACGTTAGTCGACAGCCTTCTCGATTCCAGAAGGCTTACATCTCTATAGACCGAAACCCAAACCAAGAAACTACAGTCTACTCCAATAAAGTGTATGCAAGTGGCGGGCCGATTGCAAGGATCCCAGGCAGAAGCCCGTGGGACTTCACATCCGCCCCCAAACTGCCGATCTAGCAGTAGAGATGCGGGTACAATAGGAAAAGTCTATCGTGTCATTCCGATACAGTCGCGTGTCCATCTGCACCCTGGTACTAGTTGCCGCAGGGTTTCAGACGCTGCCTGCGCAAACATCGGCGGCGACCGTGGCATTAGAATGGCGGCGCGCCGGAAATTTGTCACTGGACCGTTCCACTACCTTGGGACTAGCCGGGCTAGCCTCAGGTCCTGTATCCCGAGTCTGGTATTCAACTGACGGCACGACGATCTACGCTCTCGGTTTCAATGGCCGTGTCTTCGAAACGGCCGATCTTGCACAATGGACAGTGCGAACGACCGGCGCACCTCCCGCGGACGTCGCGAATGACTTCGCAAGAACCCGCCCGGAAACGGCTGCGAGAATCCGGCGAGGCGCCCGGGAAAGAGTCTTTGCGTTTGGGCGATTCATTTACCGGTCCGACGACGAAGGTGCCAACTGGACCAATCTGACGGAATTTCGTCGCGAATCGATTATCGGCGAGGGAATCATCGACATCGCCCCTTCTCCGCGGGATCCGGAAGAATTAACCGTCGCCACGCGCAATGGCATCTGGCGGACGGTAGATGCCGGCCTCACTTGGTCGGCTCTCAACGACGGCTTCCCCAATTTCCCCGCAACTAGAATTCTTGAGACGCCAAACGGCGTGAACGGCATTCGGGTGCATTCCCAATTGGGTGCGCCCGGATCGTATGAATGGCGACCCGGCGAACGCCGCGCTTGGCGCGAAGTGAACGATGAGGCTATGGTCGCGGAAACAGCACTCCACGACAGGTTTTCGCAGCAGTTCGGGGTTAAGATCACCGCTTCCGCGGTTTTGGGAGATGCGATCTATGCCGGAGCCTCCGATGGGCGCATCTGGGCTTCCTCCGACCGGGGAGCATCCTGGCGTGTTTCGAAACTGCAGGAAACCGGCTTCATCACCCGCATTGTGGCCGATCCGCAAGATCCACGCATCGCTCTTGCCTCAGCAGGCGCACGTCCACAGGATCTGGATCCATCGCGCCGGGGAGCACACGTATTGCGCACCGTAAACGGCGGTGTATTCTGGGACGATCTCACCGATAATTTGCCCGATACCTCCGCAACCGGTGTCACATTTGAGCGTTCCAGCGGCGCTATCTACTTGGCGACAGCGAGAGGCGTCTATTTCACCACCGGCGATCTCAACGGGCTTGGACCGGCAACCCCTTGGCGTCCGCTTGCGTCTCTTCAGCCGGAGGGCATCGCAGCGGTGGACGTACAGTTGGGCGCGGGTGCACATCAGGTCTATGCGATCTTCGAAGGCGCAGGCGTCTTCGCGACCGCGGCACCCCATCGCCGCGGTAGTCCCCGTCTCGTGAATGCAGCGGACTTCTCCACTCGTGCAGCGGCGCCAGGCTCGCTCTTGACCCTCATTGGCCGCGAAATTGCGGATGCCCGTGCGGGAGCTTCGCGCGTGCCGGTTCTTTCCTCCACCGCCGAACGCAGTGAGATCCAAATCCCGTTCGATGTCCAGGGCACGACGCTGCCGCTGACGATCGATTCCCAAGCCGGACCGCTGCGCTTTGGCTTGACGCTAGACTCGGTGTCGCCTTCCATTTTTGTGGATCGCGATGGCGCGCCCATGCTGCTCGATGCGGAAAGTGGAGTGATGCTCGATGCCATGAGCCCTGCTCGATCGGGCAACCGGATCCAGATTTTGGGTTCTGGGCTGGGCCGCGTCCGTCCTGAGTGGCCGGCCGGCGTAGCGGCCCCTATGGATGCACCGCCCTCCGTTGTGGCCAGAGTGCGGGCTTGGCTCGACCGCACACCTGTGGAAGTCACCCGGGCCGTGCTCGCGCCCGGCTATGTTGGCTTTTACCTGATCGAAATCGAACTGCCCTCGATCGTCAACTACGGTCCGGCGGAACTCTACATCGAAGCGGACGGTCGCGAAAGCAACCGTGTCCGCGTCTTCATCGAACCGTAAGCCCTGCCCCGTTTAAAGGACAAACCATGACCAAGAAAATCCTCTTCGCGGTGACGCTCGTCTCCCTGGCTTTGGCCCAGGAAAAAGCGAAAACACCCGAAAAGCTCGCTCCCTACTATCCGACACCCGAATCGGTGGTCACGAAAATGCTTGAATTCTCCGGCATCAAGCCGGGCGAAAAAATGTTCGACCTGGGCTCCGGCGACGGACGCATCGTCATCATGGCCGCGCAGAAGTTCAAGGCCGATTCCACTGGCGTCGAGTTCGACAAAGATCTCTGGCAGCAGAGTTCCGACCAGATCAAGAAGCTGGGCCTGGAATCCCGCGCCCGCATTATCCACGGCGATATCCTCAAGCAAGACTACACTTCCGCCGATGTTCTTACTGTGTACTTGTTGCCGTTGTCGAACGACAAGGTGCGTCCGATCCTGGATAAGCAGTTGAAGAAGGGTACAAGAATCGTCGCCCACGATTTCGAGTTCTCCGACTGGACTCCTGTGAAAACCACCGACATCGAAGATGATGGCGAAGGCCGTTCACACCGGCTCTACTTGTACATTCGGTAGGCAATCCAGGGCGGTGTCAAAGGCCTTCAACGGCGTGGGCAGTCACTGGATATTGACGGAAGCAAGGTGAAGTGATCATTCCGCATGTCTGGAGATTCTCGATTTCTGCGGCACGTGTCGTCGTGGCGCTGAGCTTTCTGGTCATCTACTATTTGTCTATCCGCAGCTTGGTACAACTACCAGGGCTGATTTTCCTCACTTATTTCCTTTACAGCGTCGCTTCGCTTTGGTGGCGCCCTTTGCCTGGAAAATGGGGGGCGATCACCATCGCCGTTGCCGACGCGCTGATGTCGCTCTTTTGGGTTGCTATCTACTCGGGTGCGCTTGGCAATCCGCAACTGTGGTTCTGGGTGAGCGTCGGCAGTTGGATCTTCGTCCTCGCCAAGGTGCAAATCACCCAGGAAACATGGCTCACCGCGGCGCTCAGCATCTTCGCACTGGTGATTCTTTTCCTGATTCCGTCCGCCAGTTCCACCAACCTCACCGCGGTCGTTGTCGGAGGCGGCGCACTCGCCGTCATCGCGACCCTACAAAAAAACTACTATGACCAGCGCCTCGCCCATCTGGGACGCCAAAGCGTACTGCTCCGATCGGACGCGCAGCGTGCCCGCGACCTTGAGCGCCAACGAATTGCCGCGGACTTCCATGACGGCCCCCTGCAGGCATTCATTGGATTCCTCATGCGGCTCGAACTACTACGCCGACTCATGGGCAAAGACCTGAAGATGGCGATGGATGAGTTGCTTCAACTACAGGGCATCACCAAGCAGCAGGTCAACGATCTGCGCGCCTTCGTGCGCAGTATGCGTCCCGCCGATGTGGATGGCGAAAGCCTTGCTGGCTCAGTGAGCCGCCTTGTCGAACAGTTTCAGCGCGAGACCGGCATCGCGGCCACCTATTCCGCCGGGGACTTGGATGAACCGCCGGAAACAGAAGTCGCGCTAGAAATCATGCAGATCGTCCGGGAAGCATTGAACAACGTCCAGAAACATTCCAAAGCCACACGAGTCATGGTGTCGCTCGGCAAGAACCTCGGAGCTTTGGAACTCACTGTCGACGACAACGGCGGCGGATTCCCCTTCGGCGGCCAGTATTCGCTCGACGAACTCGATCTTATGCGGCTTGGCCCTGTCAGCATTAAGCGTCGCGTTCGCACCCTAAGCGGAAGCCTGTCCATAGACTCCCGCCCCGGAGAAGGCGCAGGACTCCGCATCCGCGTGACGATGTAGCTCTCCAATCAGCCACTGCATCCACTTCTCGTTACTCGGATGCAAACAAAGTAAACGTCCCGGCCCAATGGACGTCAACGAGGCATAATCCGCATTGTGCTTCTTTCTTCGATCTTCGCCCTTTTGACTGCCGCATACGCGCAGCCTTGGCCCTTGATCCGACTCCGCCAGACGCCAGAAGCGAACAGTCAGAGGCTGGAACAACCAGCGAATTCACCGGACGCTGGCATTCAAGTCATCGGTATGAACTCCCTGACAGGCAGAGCGGAGACTTGCCAGTTCGAGACACACCTCTCATTCGCAGGGATGGAAGAATTCGACGCCACGAACCGACCCGACGATCGCGAGGACCGTTCGCAAGCGTTGGTCCTCGTCTACCGGCATTGGTGGAGCCATCGTCCGCAGGAGGCACTGCAAGCGCTGCGCAAAGCCAGATACATACAAGATGCTCTCGGCGCACAAGGCGCAGTTGGACAGCATCAATCTTGACCGCCCCGATCTTGCGTATTGAGCCATTCTCGGAGCACCCACCGGAACGATAATCATCCTCTCACCGTTGGCCTCGTTGAAGTCTCCGGATGACGGCGTTAGCCGCACCAGTTCCGGATATCTGCGCTCCACCGGAAGCCCTTCCGCCCGCACAGGCGGAACGCCCGCGAATCCGACGGATCTCCTGCAGGAGAACTTGGTCTTCCGCATCGATCCGCGCCTCAGCGCCGTCGCACCAGATGTAATCGACGCCGACCCGGCTTTCTGGAAAGCGAAATAGCCCGTTAGAAACGCAGCCTAAGCCGTGCCCAAACAGTGTATTCGTCGGATCTGTATTCAGAACGTTCGGAACGCGCTGAATTCCACCGGTTCAACGCATTCGAAAACTCGCCGCGGAAGTGCTCTGTTTCGTCGGCAGCCGCATTGCTCGGCGTTTTGGTCACAGTGCCCACCAAACAAAGAGTTTCATCGGGTCATCGTACAATGATGGAACCCCGTGAAGATCACTGACATTCGCGCCTTTGGATTGCGCGGCAAAACACCGGAAGGCGGCTGGTCCAATGAACTCCGCCGCGACGACTGCGTCCACACCATCCTCGCCATCCGTACCGAAACGGGCGCAATCGGCTGGGGATCGGTCTTCACCTCAGATCATCTCGTCAACGCATCGTTGCAGATTCTGCAGCCCCTGATCATCGGCGAAAACGCGCTCGAACCAGAGCGCGTCAGCGAGAAGCTGCACCAGCATACCTTCTGGCTGGGACGCGGCGGTGCCATCACCCACACCATCGGTGGCATCGATCTCGCCCTTTGGGATCTGCTCGGCAAGGCCTGCAATCAGCCCGTCGGCCGCCTCCTCGGCGGACGCTGCCGCGATCGCGTCAAGCCCTACGCATCGTTGCTCATGCAGCAACCTGACCGCATGGAAGCCGAACTGCTGCCAGTGCTCGCGCAAGGCTTTCGCGCTTTCAAAATCGGCTGGGGACCCTTCGGCCGCCGGGGCAGCTTCACCAATGACGAAGCGATTGTCAGCGCCGCCCGCCGCGCGATCGGCGATGATTCGTTGCTTATGGTGGACGCTGGCGGATCGGACGCCTACTGGCCCGGCGACTACAAATGGGCGCTGCGCACCGCCGAAATGCTGCACGCCTACGATGTCTTCTGGTTCGAAGAGCCGCTCCATCCAGATGCCCTCGAAGACTTCGTCGCATTGCGCCGCGCCGCACGCGTCACCATTGCCGGAGGCGAAGTGCTCACCCGCCGTCAAGGCTTTGCACCATGGCTCGAACGTGGCGCGTTCGATATTGTTCAGCCAGACGTCACCAAATGCGGCGGACTCAGTGAACAGCGCCGCATCGCCTGGAAGGCTCGCGATCACGGCGTTCGCTTCATTCCGCATGGCTGGAACACATGCGTCGGACTCGCCTCCGATCTTCAAATCGCGTCGGCGTTCCCGGATACCGATCTCGTCGAATACCTCACCGGATCGGCATTCATCGACGAGCTCAGCGCAATCCCCTGGAAGCTGGATCGGGATGGAATGCTCGTAATTCCCGAACGTCCAGGACTCGGCATCGAGATCAACCTCGACCGGCTCGCCGAATATGCAGGCGCAGACGTGACAGACTTGCGCTAATGCGTCTTGTCGCCTTTCTCTGGGTCGCTTTCGCACTCAACTACGTGGACCGGCAAATGGTCTACTCGATGTTCCCCGCCCTGCAGCGGGATCTCGGCTTCGAGGGCGCTCGGCTCGGCTTGATTGGCGCTGTTTTTCTGTGGGTCTACACGCTCGGGATGGCCCCGGCGGGACGCCTCGCCGACCTCTGGCCGCGTGACCGCCTGATCGTCGCGAGCCTTGCCGCCTGGAGTGTCGCCACCCTTGGCTGCGGACTTGCCACCTCCGAAACCTCGTTCCTCATCTGGCGTGGCGTCATGGGGCTGACCGAGTCGCTCTACTATCCCACGGCGCTAGCGATGATCGCGTCGCACTATCCCGATGCCATGCGTTCGCGAGCGCTCGGTCTGCATCAGTCGGGCCAGTTGTTCGGGGTGGTATTAGGCGGCTGGTACGGAGGCTGGGCCGCAGACAACGTCGGATGGCGACAAGCGTTTTCGGTTGCGGCGATCATGGGCATCGTCTATTGCGGCGTGCTGTGGTGGGGCATCCGGGGGATCGGAAGCCACAGGACTCAATCGACGGGATCTGCCGCGGGATCTGCCGCGGCACTGTTTCGAGATCCAAGTTATGTCGCGTTATCGCTGACTTTCGCCGCCTTCTGCGCCATGCAGTGGATCTTCTTCGCCTGGTTCCCGACGTTCCTGCAGGAACGCTTCGGGATGTCGATGACCAGTAGCGGCTGGAACGGTACTCTGTTTGTGCAAACCAGCACCATCGTAGGCATACTCGCCGGAGGCGCGTTGGCGGACAGACTTCGCCGACGGTGGCACGGTGCACGTTTGTATACCGCTGCAGCGGGCGTTCTCCTGTGCGCGCCATTCGCGTACTTGACTTTCTCTGCGGACACGATCTGGACCGCTCGTCTTTGTTCAGCGGCCTTCGGCGTCTTCGGTGGATTGCTCGCGGCGAACGCATTTTCCGGAGCCTATGACTTGATCGGCGACACGAATCGCGGCCTCGCCGGAGGCATTCTCAATGGCATCGGCGGTATCTCGTCCGCCTCCATGATTTACTTGGCGGGCATACTCAAGAACACCATCGGCTTCGCGGGCATGATGGTGTGGATGATGATCGCGGCAATCATGGCATCCGTGCTTTTGGTTGCCGCAGTTTACTTCCAAGAGGAACGGAGATCCCCATGACCGATTGATCTCGCTGCTTGCAATCGCGCGGAAGCGCAAGGAGCACGGCACAATCTACGGGAAGCGCTCGAGTCGGGCGGCCTTCTCTATCTGGTTGGCGAGTTGGCGCGAGCTAACGTCGAGTAGAAAGAACGATAGAGTTCCCTTCCGAATCTTTAAACATTGCAAACGTGCCCCATGGGGCGGCAGTTGGCGGTTGAACGAACTGCACGCCGCGAGCAGTCAGTTGCGCATAAGTCGCAGCAACATCGTCCGAAGCGAACGTGAAGTTCATCCGCGAGCCAGGCTGTAGTCCATCGGTCATCCGGAATAGTGTGAGGTTGGTCTGGGCTCCGGGAATCTGCAGTTCGATCCAGCGCCGGGGTTGCATCGAAGGGCTGGTCGTCAGCACCGAAACTCGAATTTTTCCGTGGAGAACGACAAAGCACGGTCTTGATCTTCCACCGGAATGGAGACAGACTTGACCTGAAGAATCATAGCTCAAGTCTGCTGCCTGCGGGGTCGCCGAGGCAACGCATCTATTGCCATGGATCGATACATCCCCGAAACGCTCATGCGTGACCTCGTTGGCCATGACCGCCAACCATCCGCCTTCTGCTCTACTTCCACTTGTGGTGGCTCACCAGCGGACAAGGAAAGACCAGCGTCGCCGCGAGCCTGCAGTCGCTCGCCAACGACACCGGACTCTCGAAACGGACGCTACAGAACGCACGAAACGTCCTTCTCAAACGCAAGCTGATCGCAACGGATCGCGGTGGATTGACGGAGGCACCCGAGTATCGAGCACTAAGCCCTTGGCTGCGAGACGCACAGCCCACGGCGAAGCCGTGAAATCGAAAAAAGGCCGCTCCAAAGAGCAGCCTTCTTTTTCGGATGTCGACAAACAGCTACTGCGCCGGCAAAGTTCCTGACAACGTCACAGGAACATACTGTAACCGTCGAGCCGTCGGATTCGGACGCATCACCCGGAACGCCACCGCGTCGCCTGGCTTCAATTTCGCCTGCACCTTGCGGATGTCCTCGAGCGAGGACGTCGGATTACGGTTCACCCAGACCACCACATCGCCCTCTGCCATGCCGATTTCTTCGGCGAACGAACCCTCTTCGACCTTCGCGACGCGAACTCCCTTTTTGTCGGTGGTCGTCAGAGCCTCGCGTTCTTCCGGAGAAAGCTCGCGGATGCTGATGCCAAACTTTGCCGGCCCACCATCGGTTGTAACGGCCTCTTCTTTCAGAGGTTCCGGAGCCCCGTTCTGCGCACGCATACCTTCTTCGCGGTCGCCAATGGTCAGTTTGTGCTCCACGCGCTTGCCGTCCCGGTCCACGGTCACCGACGCCGTCGTTCCGATCGGAAGATCGGCCACACGGTTCACCAGATCCGTACCATCCTTGATCGGCTTGCCGTTAAGCGCCACGATCACGTCCGATTCCTTCAAGCCAGCCTTATCGGCCGGACCATCCTTCGCAATGGCCTGCACCAGGACACCGTTGTAGAGACCCATGGCCTTGAGCGTCTCGGGCTTCTGCTTGCGATCCCAAGTGATGCCGATGTAGCCGCGCGTCACACGTCCAGTCTGGATGATCGAGTTGTAAACCTTCACCGCCATGTTTGTAGGCAGCGCGAAGCCAATGCCCTCGTATCCACCCGTGCGGGTCGCGATCATCGTGTTCACGCCGATCACTTCACCGCGAGTGTTGAGCAACGGACCGCCCGAGTTGCCGGGATTGATCGCCGCATCCGTCTGCAAAAAGCGCTGAAAGGCCTGTGCCGAATCCAGATCGCGGCCTGTGGCGGAAATGATTCCCGCGGTCACGGTCGCTTCGAGGCCGAACGGAGATCCGATCGCCACAGACCAGTCGCCCACTTGGACCCCGTCGGAATCGCCGATCGTCACCGGAGTCAGATTCTTGCCTTCGATTTTGAGGATCGCCAGATCCGTCTCAACGTCCGCGCCAATGAGCCGGGCCTTGTACTTGGTCGAGTCGCCATGCAGCGTCACCTGGATCTTGTCCATCTTCTCGACGACGTGATTGTTCGTCATGATATATCCATTGCGGTCGACAATGAAGCCGGTGCCCGATTGCCCGCGGCGCTGCTGCCGTTGCGGCATTTGCTGCCCAAAAGGACCCTGACGGAAGAACTCGAGCAGGTTGCCCTGATCGTCCTCTTCTTCGTCGTCGCCACTGCGCGGACGGGTTCTCGGAGCCTGCGGGCGGCGGTTGCCAGCCGATTCCTTCGCCGGCGCGCTTTCCGCAGTGATGTACACAACCGAGGGTTCCAACTTCTTCGCCAGCCGCGTGAACTCATTGCCGATCTGCACGACAGGCGGAAGCGTGAGCGGCGTCGCATCGGGTGCCACTGGGGACTTGGTATCCGCGCTCACCCCGCGATCGACTAGCGTGCCGATCAATATTCCGGTTGCCAGCGTAAACAAAATAACCGTTAGCGAAAGCAGTTTCTGCTGCTTCATCTTGTCAAGCATAGTCACGGGTAAAACCTTTCAGGAGGGCCTTGCCACTATTATAGAGGAACCTGTTCACGTCTAAGCGTAGGGTCGTACGCTTACATTCAGATGGATGTCCGCATTCGCCAGTCGGTTTCATTTACTAACCGCGGAACCCATCGAGTGAGCATCCCCAACGCACTCTCTGCGACAATGGACGATCCAGCCCTCGAAACGTAATGTCCCTCATCGGCACTCTTGAACGTTACTTTGAATTCGAACGCCTCGGAACCAACTGGCGCACCGAGATCCTCGCCGGGTGTACGACTTTCGTCACCATGGCGTACATTATCTTCGTCAACCCGTCCATCCTGCAGGAAACCGGCATGCCTTTTGCCGCCGTCGTCGCCGCCACCTGCTTTTCCGCCGCCGTCGGCAGCATCCTCATGGGAGGCTTCGCCCGCTACCCCATCGCGCTTGCCCCCGGCATGGGGCTCAACGCCTACTTCACCTATACAGTCTGCAAAGGCATGGGCATCCCCTGGCAGATCGCCCTGGGTGCGGTCTTTCTTTCCGGCATCGCATTCCTGATTCTCACGTTCAGCGGCGTTCGCCAATTGATCGTCGCAGCGATCCCGCGCGAACTCTACGCCGCCGTCGCCGCCGGCATCGGGCTCTTCATCGCCTTCATCGGTCTCCGCAACGCAGGGTTGATTGTCGCCAATCCCGCAACACTCGTCTCAATGGGGGATTTGCGCGCACCTTCTACCGTCCTATCCCTCTTCGGCTTGGTCTTTACCTCGGCCCTGCTCGCCCGCGGCGTGCAGGCGGCAATGCTCATCGGCGTCCTCGGAACTTCGCTCGTCGGCGCTGCCGTGGGCCTCGTCCAATGGAATCCGCACTTCTACTCGCTGAGCGACATCACGGCAACGGCGTTTCAACTGGACATACCGGGAGCGTTGCGAATCGGGCTGCTCGAAATCGTCTTCGTCTTTCTGTTTGTCGATCTCTTCGACAACGTCGGGACCCTCGTCGCCGTCGGAACCAAGGCTCGCCTCTTCGACGCCACAACCAATCAGATCCCGCGCATGCAACGGATCCTGCTCGCTGACGCAGCCGCCACCGTCACCGGATCTCTCGCCGGAACCTCCACCGTCGTCAGTTACATCGAGAGTGCCGCCGGGGTCGTTGCCGGCGGACGCAGCGGCGTCACATCCCTCATCACTGGACTTCTCTTTCTCGCCGCCCTCTTCGTCGCACCGTTGATCGGCGCGATTCCCGCCGCGGCGACCGCTCCTGCTCTGGTCATCGTCGGTTCATTGATGGCGAGTCATGCGGCAGAAATCAAGTGGGACGACGCGGCCGTCGGCATTCCGGCCTTCCTGACGATGCTGCTCATCCCCCTCACGTTCAGCATCGCCAACGGACTCGCGTTCGGCTTCACTGCCTTCGTTCTGATCCGTATGATTTCCGGCCGCGCCCGGGAACTCTCGTGGATGACCTATCTGCTGGCGCTCCTGTTCCTCGCGCGGTTCGCTTATTTGGGAAAGGGCTGAGCTTTCCCTTCAGCGGATCGGCGGAACCGGACATCCCAAGCCAAACTCAAAAAGATCATAAGCATCATCCACAAACGGACGCAGAATCCTCAGATCCATCTGCTGGACGCCTACCAATCCTGGCGTCAGCCGGAAGTCCAAAACCGTCGCCGCACCCGGATCGGATAGGGTTGGCCCATTGACCACACGAATCAGCGCTTCGGGATTGGGCTGCCCATAGGCAACCGGTTGCTCGCCTTCTATTCCGCTCATGAAAACGCGGATCCGCTCGCCCACCAGAGCAGGATCCGCTCCGGAAACCTCACGCAAAAGATCACCGTGAACAGTCGAAAAACACCGGAGATAGGCACGGTCTTTGATATCCAACTTCAAACGCAGCTCAAATCCGGGCAGCGACGGATGGGTGAAGATCGCGGTCGCAAACCCGGTTTCATAGGGCACTTGAAACGGAGCCCAATCTTCCAGCGATGGACTCTCCCGATCGTTCACTTTCATACGCCAGCCTGCGGTGGCAGTGAGAGGCGTGGTGCGGCTCGTGATCTGCAAACGCGTTCCCGGCGCAGCGAGTTGGGTTGGCTCAATCGGCCCGTAGCAGAAAGGTCCCCCCACAAGGGCGAAATCCCAAAGGGTTGGTCGAGGCAATCTCGGGAAGAATCGGCACCAAATCCGACACTTCACCGGTTTCCAGATTCATTTCCACCAACCCGGCCACAGAGGTCGAAGCGAACAGGCTACCGCCGCCGATTGCAAAGGATTCGATCTTTCCTTCAAGAAGCCCTGAGATCGACTTTCGCTGCGCACGATCGTAGACCTCAAGTTCAAGGCCGTCGTTCAGATAGGCGAGATAGCGCCCGTCGCCGGAGAGTGCGGGAGCGGATCCATGAATCCGCAGATCTTCATCCGATCCAGGATTCTTGCAATCGAGCCAATGCAAGCTCTGCGATGAATCGAGATAAACAACCACGCAACCCGCCGAATCGATGACCGCCTCGATGGCTTCGCTCTGGTGCGGAACCGGTTCAGTTGGCTTGCCTGTCAAGCTCCACCATTGCAGCCTGCCTGCTTCGATGGTCAAGGCACCGCGTGAGTCGATAATCACGCGACGCCCAACCCGATTGTTGGCCAACCGGACATCGATCGACGGAACCAGGGCATCGGCAATCGGCCTGAGGTTCACTGGATTGTAGAAACCGCGCAGCATCGGCGCGTTGTTCATCACCCCGATGCCCGAGCATGCCACCCGTTGCTCAATCCAGGCGGCCGTGCCTGCTTCACTCAGCCGAACCGTCGTCCACTTGTGGTCGGATTTGCTCGAAGAACCGGTCGGTGTGCGAATCACGAATCCGGAACTGCACGCGGGGGCTAGGGAACAAGTGCTGCCCCCCGCCCGTGCCACAGATCTTCTCGTTCGAAATCGAGAACGCCGCCTGTGTATCGCCAGCGAGATTGGTATCGACAAGGCCGCCCGTTGCGTAACCCATCCGAAAACCGTCACTGGATTTCTCAAACAGCCACGAAGCATAGGTCGTCACACCGGACTTGGCTCGAAAGAAAACATTCCGTCCATCGGGCAAGGCGATCACGTCGGTGATACCCGCGACCAGCAGTACGGGCAAGAGAGTGACACACAAAAACAGACGAACCATCGAGTTCACCTCTTCTTTCATGATAGCAACCTTAGTAATGTTTCGGTCCGGCTCGGCGTATTGTTATCCAAGGTTGGGTTGCTTTGTGTCCGCCACTCAAGCACGACGGAACTACTCTACCTGCCGCCCTCTTCCCCTGACTTCAACCCCATCGAAAAACGCTGGGCACAGAGGAACCAACATCGACCCACCGCCAAGGCAATTACCATGACTGCTCTTGACTCCGCCCTCGACGCTCTCAAATCCTTCTGGACGCAATCTCCCAGTGGCCCTTGAACTGCACGATCATTTCTGCGTCAATGAACAAGCTGAACCTGAAACTGCTGAAGCGCGCGGTTCGACATGCCAAGCCTTTCTGGTTCTCCGAGCAAAAGCGAAAAGCTCGCTGGCTGCTGGTTGGGCTGATTGTTTTGTTGCTGGCGGACACCCAAATCGCGGTTCTCTTCAATCAGCAATCGGGTGAATTCACCTCCGCCCTCGCCGCCAAAGACGGACCCCGCTTCTGGCGTTCCATCCTGGAATTTTTCGGGGTCCTGGTCGTGGCCGTACCGATCTACTCTTATTACTATTACGTCCGCGACACTCTCGCGCTCAATTGGCGGCGCTGGCTCACCAGCCGCTTTCTAGACCGCTACTTCAAAGACCGCGGCTACTATCACCTGCTCTCGAAGCCCGAAATCGACAATCCCGATCAGCGCATCTCCGACGACATCTACTCGTTCACCCAACAAACCCTCACCTTCCTCCTGGTCTTCACCAGCGGATTTTTTCAACTGGTCGCATTTAGCCGCGTTCTGTGGTCGATCTCCGGACTCCTCGTTCTCTTCCTCTTTCTTTATGCCGCGATCGCTACGGGAGTGACCTTCGGCATCTTCGGCGAGCGGATGGTGTTTCTGCACGCCAACCAGCGCCGTCGCGAGGCGGACTTTCGCTTTGGCCTCGTCCGCATTCGCGAAAACGCCGAATCGATCGCGCTCTATCATGGAGAAGAACAGGAAAAAGTCCAACTCCAAAGTTTCTACGCGCGGCTTTTCGCCAATGGCACCGACCTCATACGATGGTCTTTGCGTTTGAACTTCGCTTACTATTCCAACAGCTTTTTGACGCTCGTTCTGCCGACGCTGATCATCGCGCCGCGGGTGCTATCCGGAGAGTTGGAGGTCGGCCGGATCGTTGAGGCCACGGGAGCCTTCTCGGCGATTCTGGGCGCCCTGACCCTTCTGCTCGACAATCTGGAAAGCCTGAGCCGCTTTGCCGCCAGCATTGGCCGGCTGGAAGTTCTCGCCCACGGCCTCACGCCGAACGGAATCCACGAACTTCCGAAACCGAAGAAGAGGTCCAAACCTGAATCTGTCCCACAGCCATCGGTGGAAATCTCGAGAATCCTCACCCGGGAAGCGCCGCAGCTCGCATTTGAGAATGTCACCCTCAAAACTCCCCACAACGAACGCACTCTTGTGAAAGACCTCAACCTTTCTGTCGCTCCAGGCGCAGGATTGATGATCGTTGGTGCCAGCGGTCTCGGCAAGAGCTCCCTTCTGCGGGCACTCGCCGGACTCTGGGATGCGGGCGAAGGCACTCTCCTCCGTCCCAAATCCGATGAAATGCTCTTTCTCCCGCAGCATGCCTATATGGTGCTCGGCAGCCTGCGTGTGCAACTCAACTATCCGCACCTCGAACGAACGGTTTCCGACGAAGAGTTCAGAGAAGTGCTCGATCTCGTGAACCTCAAAGGCTTGGTGGAACGCTGTGGCGGCTTCGACAACGATGACTTCAACTTTGAGAAGGTGCTGTCGGTCGGTGAGCGTCAACGGTTGGCGTTCGCGCGCGTCCTGTTGCATCGGCCGCGATACGTGCTGCTCGATGAAGCGACCAGCGCGCTCGACCGCGAAAACGAAGCCGCACTTTATGAGCAGCTAATCGCGTCATCGATCACGCTAGTGAGCGTGACGCATCATTTGTCCCTAGTAAAGTATCATTCGCAGGTCCTCGAATTGAAGCCCGATGCTTGCTGGGTGTTGCATCCAGCCAAGCAGTTTCACTTTGCCGAAGAGCACTTTACCGAAGAGCTGGTGCAGCGCGGAGGTCAGTAAGATGCAAATGTGCCTGCTGCGCTCGCCGGGCCACAAATCGAAGACGCCGTCCGTGCGCTGGATGCCGGGCGCACAGCCGAAGTGCGTCCTTATCTCGAACAGTCCGCCGGCGCTAGGTGCGTGCCAACAAAGCTCAAACATGCGCATCCGAAGGCCTAAGCCAAGTCCGCCGCCGATCGCGCGGAAGCCCGTCCCCTTTACAAGCCACCATCAGCTTGCTGATGCCTTGAATTCCATTACCGCCGTTTTCGAGAAAGTCACGCGTCGGTTGCCTTCTTGGCTTTCCAAAACATCTGGACCGGCTTCGAGCGTCAGATGGCGGTTGGTTTGGAGTTGCCGTTGGATGGCGGCGAA
>CAZCPL010000011.1:0-537 GCA_964500255.1 uncultured Solibacteraceae bacterium
GCTGGCTATGGCGGTCGTGGCCAAGCAAGCCTTCGACTTCGGCTCGCGGAGACGCGTCGTCCGCCGTTTCACGATCCAGAGAGGCCTTCGGCGGCTTTGCCAAAAAGGTCTGGTACGCGTTCCCAGGTTTGAGCGTCCATCCGTCTAGTTTGCCATTCATAGTTCTTGAAAATGTCGGTCCACTGGCCGAGCAGCTTGCCACCCTGAATCTGCGCGCCGATGTCAAGAAACTTATCCGCAAAGCCGCTGGAGGTCGGCCCGGATATCGAAATGCTCGCGCATTGTTGGAAAGCCTCCCAGTCGGGATTCTTCCGCAGAGCCCAATGCGTTCCTCCGAGGAAGTGAATCGTGATGCCGACAGTCATCCCGCCGTCATTTAGGCACACAAGGGTGTCCAAGCGCCACATGGATGCTCGGCTGTTGAGACCGAGAACGAGACCTTTGACCGGCTGGCTCCGACTGAGCCGCTGTAAACCCCGTAGGATTTGGTTTTATGGGTATTGGGTTGAGAGCATCCAGAACATCCACCGCCGCCGC
>CAZCPL010000011.1:547-51440 GCA_964500255.1 uncultured Solibacteraceae bacterium
CCGCCAAATTTATTCACTCCAGCCTGCAAGCCCCAGCCACCCGTAATTTCGAAGGGCGTCTTGCGGGTCCGAATCTTCGCGGTCCACATCGCGAGGTCGATCTCAAGAGTGATTCGATCCTTAAGACCCAATGCAACGATGGAGGAAGTGGCCGCGTCGCCACTGCCCGAAAGCGCTTTACCGGCCTTGCCGGAAATCACACCGATCAAGCCGAGTTGTTTGGTACGGGCTGAGTCGATTACGACCTGCGCTTGGAGCGCCTTTTCGTATTCCTCGTGGCTGTTTTTTCGACGGCGGTCCGATCGCCGGCATCGGCGTTTTCGATGAGGCCTTTCAAGGTTTTAGAGCCGGGCATCACCCGTCCACCTGAAGGACTCGCCCCGCATAGCATCATTTTCCGCTCACGCCATCCTGAATGCGGAAGACCAGTGATTCGATAAACAGAACACCGCTGAGTCTGTTGTCCGCAGCGTTTCCGACAGAACCGGTGATTGTTGTTTGCGCCATACCACGCAAGCGCAAAACTTGCGAATTCGTTTCATCGGATAATCGAAAAAGTGCCCAACACACTCGATTCCAACGCCCACGGCGTCTATCCGATCGCCCCCACCCCGTTTCATGCGGACGGACGCATCGACTTCGATTCCATCGATCGCTTGACGGATTTTTACCTCGCCGCCGGATCCACGGGTGTCACCGTGCTCGGCATCATGGGCGAGGCTCCGAAGCTCGACCAACAGGAATCCATCGCGATTGTGAAGCGCTTCATCGCCCGCGCGCCCGCTCTACCGGTGATTGTGGGTGTATCCTCACCCGGCTTTGCCGCGATGTCCGGTCTGGCGCAGGCAGCGATGGATGCCGGTGCCGCGGGTGTGATGATCGCGCCGCCGTCGTCTTTGCGAACGGACGATCAGATCGTGACCTACTTTAAGCAGGCCGTCGAAGCGATTGGCGGTGACATCCCGTGGGTGCTGCAGGATTACCCGCTCACGCTGTCGGTGATCATGACGCCGGGCGTGATCCGCCGCATCGTCATGGAGAATCCCTCCTGCGCGATGTTGAAGCATGAAGATTGGCCGGGACTTGAGAAGATCTCCACTTTACGAGGATTTCAGAAGGATGGTTCGCTTCGGCCCATCTCGATTCTGTGCGGCAATGGCGGACTGTTCCTCGACTTTGAGATGGAACGCGGTGCCGATGGAGCGATGACGGGCTACGCGTTTCCGGACATGCTTGCGGATGTGGTGCGTTTGTCCAAGTCCGGCGACCGCGACGCGGCTCATGATTTATTTGACGCGCACCTGCCTCTGTTGCGCTATGAGCAACAACAGGGCGTAGGACTGGCGATTCGCAAGTATGTCATGATGCGTCGAGGGATGATCGCATCGGATGCGCAGCGCAAGCCGGGATCGAAGATGACCGCGGTGGCTGTTGCCGAGGTGGAGTACTTGCTCTCGCGCGTGGCGCGAGTCGATCCGCGGGCGCGGATCGGGTAAGGGTTCAGTCGATCATCGGAATCGGCTTGGTTGCCGTGATCAGGAGCGTGCCGGGTTCCTGGAACACCACCATGGATTCGGGTTCAGCTCTTGCCGGTTCCACGAGCCGGAAGATGAAAGTGACGGGGAGGCGGTTGCCGCAGCGGTCGCCGTCAATCCGTACTCCGGAAATTTGGCGCCGGACGTCCTCTGTGAGGAGTTCATGTCCCTCCAATTCCGATCTGGCGATGGATCCCGCGACATCGAGGTGAAGGGTTGCGTAGATAAGACCTTGCACCGCAGCGGATCTCGCTAGCGGCGGATAGACCAGTTTGCCCAGCGAATGAAGGCAAGACGACTCAGAGAATTGGATTCGCGTTCCTGGGTTACCGAGAATGTTGAATCCACTCGGAGGCGCGAACGTCACGACCGTCGGCAGGGGATCCAGAGCGTTTCCTAAGGCAAACCGATACCGGACACTGAACCGTCGAGCGCCGCATTGCTCCTGATTGAATCGCACGCCTTCTATTGCGCGACGCGCTCCGACGACAAGGAGCTTATGCCCTTCCGTCGTGATCTCAAAAAGATTCCGGTCGCCTCCGCCGGGAACTTCAAGAAGACGACGCCTTGAATGCGAGCCTGCATCGCTAGCGGAGGATACATCGGCTCGGTCAATTCATTCAAACACGCTGGAACCCGATTCTCCGCTAAGGCGAGAGAGGCGAAAGCCACAATCACGCACCCAATTCGCGCATGCATGTTTCGAGTGTATCCAACACAAACTCCGCCTGATCTTTCGTGATCACCAGTGGCGGACACAGCCGAATACTGTTCTGTCCGCATCCCAAAATGAGCAACCCCTTCTCGAACGCGCGCATCTCGATGCGATCGCGCAGTTCCGGATTTCGCTCTTTCGTGGCCTGATCCTTCACCAGTTCGAAGCCCAGCATCAACCCCCGTCCGCGCACATCGCCGACGCTCTTGAATCGGCGCGGCCACTCGCGCATACGATCCAGCAGGTATGCGCCAACGGAGGCTGCATTGTCGAGCAGTTCCTCTTCCAGCAATTCCAAAGTCGCCAGCGCCGCATTGCACGCCACTGGATTGCCGCCGAATGTCGAAGCATGCGCACCGGGAGTCCACTGCATAAGTTCCGTACGCGCGATCGTCGCCGATAGCGGCAATCCACTGGCGATGCCCTTGGCCACTGTCATAATATCCGGCACAGCGTCTTTGAAATGATCCGCAGCCCACATCTTGCCAGTGCGTCCCATGCCGCTCTGCACTTCATCGAAGATCAGCAGGATGCCATGCTTGTCGGCCACCGTCCGCAGTTCATCCATGAACTTCTGCGGCGGAACCACATACCCGCCCTCGCCCTGAATCGGTTCCAAGACGATCGCCGCGACCTCATTGGCGGGCAGAATCGTGCGGAACAGCGTCTCTTCCAGCACCTTCACGCACTCGACATTGCAAGTCTCCACCTGCTTGCCATAAGCGCAGCGATAGCAGTACGCATAGGGCACATGATGCACGCCACCGAGCAACTGTCCAAAGCCTTTCTTTTGGATGTACTTGCTGCCGGTGAGCGACAGCGCGCCCATCGTGCGCCCGTGAAACGCCCCAAAAAACGCGACAAACTTATCGCGGCCGGTGTGATAGCGGGCCATCTTAATGGCTGCCTCCACGGCCTCGGTTCCCGAATTGCCGAAGTAGACCCGGCGAGGCACGCCACCGGGCGCAAGCTTCGCGAGCTTTTCGGCGAGCAACACCATGTTCTCGTAGTAGAAGTCCGTGCCAGACATGTGGATCAACGTCTCAGCCTGCTTCTGAATCGCACGAACGACGCGCGGATGGCAGTGTCCCGCGGCAACCACGGCAATGCCGGCGTTGCAGTCGAGAAAGCGGTTGCCGTCGACGTCTTCGATCATGCAGCCTTCGCCTCGCGCCACCACCAGCGGATAGCCGCGCGTGTAAGAAGGCGAGAGTACCGCCTGGTCGCGGGCAATGATCGCCGCGGCTTTCGGACCCGGCACCGTCGGGGTCACAAAATGAGGCAAGTGGGCCTGTGTCGTTTCCAATATCGACATGGAAATTCTCCTGTTTTCGAAAAACGGACAGCGACCAATGGCGCAAGCCACTGGACTGGGAATCTGTACTGGAAAGTGAACGTGAAGGGAACGCTGGTTAGTCACCAGCGAATAGGGAGGGACGGGCTGTAGAGGGGAGGTAGCGCTGCTCCATGAGCTAAGCATAACAGAGAGTTTGTGGAAAATGAAGGGAAAACTGCTATTCTCGGCGTATGCTGGCCGCACTCCTCTTCGCCACCGCCGCTTTGCAGGCACAATCGTCACTCGAACAGAACCTGGCGCAGGCCCAGGCCGCCTACAATCCCAAGGATCCGGAAACGATCGTCTGGCTTGGACGCCGTCAGGCATACCTGGGCCGTTTCGACGAGGCGATCGCGACTTATACGAAGGGCATCGCGATGCATCCTACCAGCGCCAAATTGTATCGCCATCGTGGACATCGATACATCTCCGCGCGCCAGTTCGACCTGGCTCTTGCCGACTTCCACCTGGCCACGAAACTCATCGCCGGCAAGCCCGACGAGATCGAGCCCGACGGCCGCCCCAACAAGCTGAACAAGCCGCTTTCGACGCTGCACTTCAACATCTGGTATCACGTCGGGCTGGCTCACTACCTGAAAGGCGACTTCAGCAAAGCGCTCGCCGCCTACCTCGAATGCATGAAGGTTTCCCGCAACAATGACGATTCATTCGTAGCCACTTCCGACTGGCTGTATATGACTTATCGACGGCTCAACGACCAGGCCGCAGCAGCGAAAGTACTCGAAGCGATACACGACAAGATGGAAATCATCGAGAACGATTCCTACTACAAGCGGCTGAGGATGTACCAAGGCAAACTTGCGCCGGAGGCGCTGCTCGACACTGCCAAAGCCGACGATCTGACCATCGCGACCCAAGGTTACGGCGTTGGCAACTGGCATCTCTACAACGGACGCAAAGCTGAAGCCATCGCCCTGTTCGAAAGAGTGACCGCCGGCAAAGAGCGCAACGCCTTCGGATACATCGCCGCCGAGGCGGACTTGAAGAGGCTCCGGTAAGTGGCACCGCCCTCCCCGCCGTCTGAACGCAGCTTCGGGCTTTGGTTCGCCGCCCTTTGCCTGCTCGCGGGCTTGTGGAAGTTCACCGTCCGGCCACTGTGGCTGGGCGCGGCTGTCTCGCTGCTCATCGCCGCGTTGGCGGTGCCTACCCTGCTGAGGCCATTCAATCTCCTCTGGTATCGCTTCGGATTGCTGCTGGCGCGGGTCATGAATCCCATCGTGATGGCGCTTGTCTATGGGATTGCGATCGTCCCCATCGGGCTGATCTGGAAGCTCACCGGGCGCGACCCGCTGCGGCTCGAACTGGACCGTGCCGCGAACTCGTATTGGATTCCCCGAGAAGACAAACCGCAAAGCATGTTGAGGCAATTCTAGAGTGTTCTCGCTAGTCAAAGAGCTGTGGATTTTTATGGCCGCGCGCAAGAAGTTCTGGCTGCTGCCGGTGATCATCGTTCTGCTGACCCTCGGCGGGATGCTCATCCTCACCCAAGGCTCCACCATCGCGCCGTTCATCTACACGATCTTCTAATCGATGAATATCCTTGGCATTTCCGCGTATTATCACGATTCCGCCGCGGCACTCATTGTCGACGGCGAAATCGTCGCCGCGGCGCAAGAGGAGCGTTTCACGCGTAAACGTCACGATCCTGCTTTTCCTGCTCAAGCGGTCCAGTACTGTCTTGAGCAAGGCTTTGCACCGGACTACGTCGCCTTCTACGACAAGCCTCTGCTGAAGTTCGAACGGCTGCTCGAAACCTACCTCGCGTTCGCGCCCCGCGGCTTGCGATCCTTCACGATGGCAATGCCCGTTTGGATCCGCGAAAAACTCTTTCAGAAAGACCTGCTCGCAGGCGAACTCAAGGGCATCGTCAAGCCCGAGAACATCCTCTTCGCCGAACATCATCTGAGCCATGCCGCGAGCGCCTTCTATCCTTCGGGATTCGATCGCGCTGGCGTGCTTACGATGGATGGCGTCGGCGAGTGGGCCACCACTTCCGTCGCGGTGGGTGACGGCGCGTCCCTGCGGATCGAACGCGAGATCCACTTTCCGCATTCGCTGGGCCTGCTTTACTCAGCCTTCACTTACTACACCGGCTTTCGCGTCAACTCCGGCGAATACAAGCTCATGGGACTCGCCCCCTATGGCGAACCCCGCTTCGCCCAGCGGATCCTCGACAATCTGATCGATCTCAAGCAAGACGGATCCTTTCGCCTCGACATGCGCTACTTCGACTACGCGACCGGCTTAACGATGACCAACCGCGCCTTCGACGGGTTGTTCGATGGCAGGCCGCCGCGCAAGCCCGAGGAACCGATCACGCAAACGCACATGGATCTCGCCTCGTCCATTCAAGCCGTGCTCGACGAAGCCGTTCTTCGCCTCGGCAAAAACGTCGCCAAACAAGGGCATCGTAAACTCTGCCTCGCCGGTGGAGTCGCGCTGAACTGCGTTGCCAACGGCAAACTGCAACGCGCGGGAATCTTTGACGACATCTGGATCCAACCCGCATCCGGCGACGCAGGCGGGGCACTCGGCGCGGCCTTGTGCGCTTATCATCGACACCTTGGCGGTGTGAAGCGCGGCACCACCATGAAGGGTGCCTACCTTGGGCCTTCGTTCACACAGCAAGACATCGAAGCCCGACTCTTGCAGATCGGAGCAAGGTTCACTGTACAAGCGGATCCACTGGCAGCCTGCGTGGATGCACTGCAAGCAGGCAAGGCCGTCGGATGGTTCCAGGGCCGCATGGAATTCGGCCCGCGTGCATTGGGCGCACGTTCGATTCTGGGGGATCCACGCAATGTGAACATGCAATCCGATCTCAATTTGAAAGTAAAGTTCCGCGAAAGCTTCCGCCCGTTCGCTCCCAGTGTTCTTGCCGAAGACGCCGCGGAATGGTTCGACGGCTGCACGGGTTCTGGGAGTCCGTTCATGTTGATGACGTTTCCGGTGGCCTCCGGGAAGCGCCTCGAAGCTGTTGACGCGGGCCTATTCGGTATCGACAAGCTGAAGATGCCGCGCAGCGAGATCCCGGCGGTGACGCACGTCGATTGGTCAGCGCGTGTCCAAACGGTGGACGGCGTCTGGAACCCTCGCTACCGCGAGTTGCTGGAACGCTTCAAAGCGCAGACTGGCTGTCCGGTGTTGGTCAATACGAGCTTCAACGTCCGCGGCGAACCGATCGTCTGCACTCCCGAGGACGCCTTCCGCTGCTTTATGAGCTCCGACATTGAATTGCTCTGTATCGGGGATTGCATCCTGCCCAAAGAAGACCAGGATCCCGCACCGGCGCTGAAACCGGAATTTGTGCCCGACTAGAATCCATGGCGTAGTGATAGACTTCGAATTGCTAACCGCCCTCTTCCTCATCCTCACCGCCACAGACTACGAATTCTACGCCTGCGGTTCCATCACCAAAGGCTGGACTCCCGGCCTCACCCAACAATCCAGCGGACTCATCCGAATCACAGATTCCTGGCAGACCATAGGCCATGTCCACCCCTACGTCAATGCCATCGAACCTGACCCGCGCGACCCCAGCGTCTTCTACCTCGCCACCGGTAATGGACTCATCAGAGCTAGCAATCGAGGCACGCAATGGCGCCAACTCACGAACGGTGACATGACTGAATTACAAGGCCTCGTCATCGATCCCTACGCGCCTGACCGGATCTTCGTCGCACTGCCCGATGGCATCGGATACACGGAAGACGCCGGCAGGACTTGGTCCCGCCGTCAGACCGGACTCAAGCGCAAGTTCACGCAAGTAATCAGGGCGGACAAGAGCACGAAGGGCCATTTTCTGGCAGGAACCGAATCCGGACTCTACCGCACAACCAACTACGGCGTCACTTGGATGCAGATGGCAGCCGCCACCAAGATGATCTTCGACATCGCGCAATCGCCTCACGATGCCCGCCGTTGGATCGCTGTGCTGCAGGAAGGCAGCGCCGTCGAATCCACCGACAACGGTGTCACCTGGCATCCATTGAGCACCCCCAAGGCGCACACTTTCTACAATCTATCCTTCGATCCCGCAAACAAGCAACGCATCGTGCTCGGAGGCTGGAATGTCGGGGTGCTCGTCACCGAAGACAACGGCAAAACCTGGCAACAACGCAATGAAGGCCTGCCCAAGAGCGACGTTTGGCGCGTCGCGTACCATCCTGAAAACGGCACCCTCTATGCCTATGTCCACGAGCAGGATCTCTACGCAAGCGCCGACAACGGACGCACTTGGCGCGCCCATGGTATGCCCGGCGGCGTCGTCCGGAACCTCGCCTTCGTACCCGCCGCCAATTCCCCAGGATTCGAACTGCGCAAAGAGCAACTCCTGCGGCAGATGGCTGGCCCCAAGAACCAGAGCGATCCCCAATACGGCGGACTCACCACCATCGCCGCCAAGCTCTACTATCGCGAGGACCTCGATTGGGCGGCCACCCGCCTGCACGAACTCCTCAAACAACCGACTGGCGATATGTTTTGGATGTTCCAGGTCGCGGCGATCCAACATCTCGACAACGGGCAGCTTCCTGAATCCGCTCGCAATGACTTGCGCAAAGCCTGGCGCACCTATTATCCCTACCGCGGCGACACCGAAAACCATTGGCTGCTCTATTACGCTTCGCTCTATCTGGCCTCGCAGAAAGAACCGGATGCCCAATGGTTCACCGGCAAGACGTCGAAAGAAAACATGAAGGAGGCTGCCGACTACATCCGCAGTTGGATGGATCTCACCCTCGCCAAGGGCCAGGGCGAATACGATTGCACTCACTACATCGGCGTCTACTATCTGCCGCTCTCGTATCTTGCCGCCTGGGCCGACGATCCCGATCTGCGCAAGCGCGCCCGCATGACGATGGAATACATCACCGCCGACTTCGCCGCCGAAATCCTCAACGGTGTTTATGTCGGCTCTCACGCCCGCACCGATGACGTTCAAGTATTGGAAAAATCCGCCGGCGTGTCCTCTGACTTCGCTTGGCTCTTCTTCGGGCAATTCGACACCGTGCAGATTCACTCGTCTTATGCGATGTTCCACGCGTTAGCGTCAAGCTGGGAACCGCCGGAAATCCTCAAGCGCATCGCCACCGATCGATCCAAGCCCTACCTGCATCGCGAAAGAAAGCGCACACGGAATCGATGGCGCTTCAACGACGAACGCCATGGCCAAGTCTACAAGACCACCTACATGACGCCCGGCTATGCCGTCGGATCCGATCAAGGCGGCGTCCTTCAGCCCATCCAGCAACACTCCTGGGATGTGACATGGACCGTCCCGAAGAACCCCAAGGGCACCCACAACACGCTCTTCACCACGCATCCCTATTCATCTGGATACGAACTCCAGATGTACTTCACGCCCATGCCCGACTACTTTCTCGACGAAGTCGTACGCTCGAAGAAAACCTACGATTCGCCGGACAAATGGATCGGCGGCTCGCCCTTTGAGAAGCTCTTGCAAGATCAGGACACCGTCGTCGCCCTCTACGACATCCCCGCAGGCACACGCTTTGCACACATCCACGGATTCTTTTCAAAAGACCTCGTCAAGTTCGAAGAAGATCCCCAAACAGGCTGGATCTTCGTCCAAGGCGGCGAAGCCTACATCGCCTATCTACCTCTCGCCCCTTACAAGTGGAACCAACTCGCCAACGGCGGACGCGAACTCTTCAGCCCGCATCTCAAGAATGGCGCAATTGTGCAGGCAGCCAACCGTAACGAATTCGCCAGCTTCGACGAATTCAAGTCGAGGATCCATGCGCTGCAAATCAGGAAAACACTCGACCCCACGCCAAGCGTCGATTTCGTCTCACTACGCGGCAAACGTCTGCAGTTCACCTACGGCAAGACACCGCTGGTCAATGGCAAATCGCTCGACTATGCGAATTGGCCGATGTTCGACGGTCCATTCGTGCGCCAGGCAACGGGAAGCCACAAACTCGAACTCCGTTATGAGAAAATGCGACGGGTGCTCGACTTCGACCATCTGAGCGTTACGGAGGAGACTGTCCCATGAGTAGGTTCGATGACTAAGTTTGACGCTGTACTGGTGCTGTCTTTCGGTGGACCCGAGAAACACGAAGACGTCATCCCGTTCCTAGAAAACGTGCTTCGCGGGCGCAACGTCCCTCGCGAGCGGATGCTCGAGGTGGCCGAGCACTATTATCACTTCGATGGGCGCAGCCCCATCAACGATCAGAACCGGGAACTGCTTGACCACCTGCGCACAGAACTCGTCGACCACGGCCCGGCACTGCCTGTTTACTGGGGCAATCGCAATTGGCATCCGATGTTGGCCGACACCTTGCGCGACATGCATATCGATGGAATCCGCAACGCAGCCGTGTTCGTTACCTCGGCTTTCGGATCCTATTCGGGATGCCGTCAATACCGTGAAGACATGCTGAAGGCGCTCGAACAAACCGGCCTCGACCTGAATCTCGAAAAGCTGCCGAACTTCGCGCTGCGCCCCGAGTTTATCGGGATCATGGCCGACCGCGTCCGAAGGTCCAAGGGTGAACTTCCCGCCGCCGCGGAACTCATCTTCACCGCTCATTCCATCCCCGTCGCCATGGCGGAAACAAGCCCTTATGTGGCGCAGTTGCGCGAAGCTTGCCGCCAGACGGCCAGCGCCACGGGATTCGCGAAAAACTGGACACTCGTCTACCAAAGTCGCAGCGGACCGCCCACCCAACCGTGGCTCGAACCGGATATCCTTGCGCATCTCAATCAGCGCTTTGACGCGGGCGTGCGCGATGTCATCGTATGCCCCATCGGCTTTCTGTCCGATCACATGGAAGTGCTCTACGACTTGGATACAGAGGCTCTGGCTCTTTGCGAACAACTCGGCATGCACATGCAGCGGGCTGGCACCGCGGGCGGACATCCTGCCTTTGCGCGGCTGATCCGCAAGCTCGTTGAAGAGGGTGAAACCACGCCCGCGAGCGCGCGCTGCATGGGCGATTGCTGCCCCGCGCCGCAACGCCCTCCCGCCCGGCCAGCGGCCTAGTTGTGAACGATGCGGTCAAACGAAGCAGTTGACTTTGGGCTCCCGGTCATTCTATTGTTAGGATTCTGAACGCCACGATGGGTAGCGTCAACAGAGAAAAAGGTAAGCGCGACGGAACGATGTCCGAAACCGCAAATGGTGCAGTGCAACTAGTGGACGAACTCCTGGAGTCATCGCTCGAAAGCGTGGATCACGCCGAGGAAGAAGCCGTTAAAGCCGCTACCGAAATGGGCTTTGACGAAGAGGAGTTGCATAAAATCGGCATCGCGGTGCGCGAGTCGATGGTGAATGCTGTCGTCCACGGCAATCGGTACAACGCGCGCAAGAAGGTTCACTTCGAAATTCGCCGTTCGGACTCTGACTTGACGATCCGAATCGGTGACGAAGGCGATGGTTTCGAACGCCAGGAAGTGGCGGATCCGCTGGCGGAGGAGAACATTCTGAAGTTCTCAGGCCGCGGACTCCTTCTCATCGAAGCGTTCATGGACGAGTACAGAACGGAAGCCCGTTCGCCCAGGGGAACCCAGGTTACCTTGATCAAACGAAAGCCCGTGAGTGAAACAACGCAGGCATGACAATCGCAGGCAAGCGACAAGAGGCTAAGGAGGCAGTTTCGTGAGCGTAAAAATTTCGATGCGCCAAGTGGGCGACGTGACGGTAGTTGACGCAGCAGGTAGGATTACGTTGGGAGAGGGCGCAATCACCTTCCGAGACACAATCCGCGACCTGGCGGCGAAAGGCAATCAGAAGGTTTTGCTGAATCTGGGCGAGATCTCTTATATCGACAGCTCAGGCATCGGTGAGTTGGTTTCCGGTTTCACCACCGTCCGCAACCAAGGCGGCGCGTTGAAACTGGTGGGCCTCACCAAGCGGGTGCAGGATCTGCTCCAGATCACCAAGCTTTACACGGTGTTCGACGTCTACGATGACGAAGCCACCGCCGTTCGTAGCTTCGCCTAGTTCTTCCGTCAATCTTGAATACAAAGCGGCGTCCCTTCACCAGGGACGCCGTTTCCTTTTCTAAAGCAGTAGAATCCTGGCATGTGGACCCGTGACAAAAAGCCTGCCGAATCCGGAGAATGTAGCGTACCAATGGTTGCGGCAATGAGTGAAACCGCCATGAGCGGGGTTGCCGCGCTTCGTGCCGTTGACGTTCGAGCCAATGAGTTCTTGCCCTGCTTCCATTCGAACGTCCAGGCCAAAAGGGGAAATCGTCCACGCGGTTCTCGAAGTGGGCTCTTCGTTGTCTACCGATGATCCAGCGCTCCCAGAAGCGAAAGCGGCGTCCCTGGAAGAGACGCCGCCTCGAAGAAATAGAAAGCTAGACTATGCGCGAGACAAGTACGATCCATCGGTCGTATTGACCCGGATTTTCTCGCCTTCGTTGATGAACGCCGGCACCTGCACCACCAAGCCCGATTCCATCTTGGCCGGCTTGCCCACGTTCGAAACCGTCGCACCCTTGATGCCCGGTTCGGTTTCCACTACCGTCAGTTCCACCGCCGCCGGAAGCTCAACGCTTAACGCTTTGCCGTCGTGAAACTCCACCGTCACCTTCAGGTTCGGAACCAGATAGCCGACCGCGTCGCCGAGTAGTTCTTTGCTCAGGTAGATCTGCTCAAACGTCTCGGTATTCATGAAGTAATAGGTCTCGCCGTTCTCATCGTAGAGATACTCCATGTCTGTTTGCTCAAGCTGTGCACGCTCGACCTTATCTTCCGACGAGAACCGGTGTTCGAACATCGATCCCGACTTGAAATTGCGCATCTTCACCTGCACGAAGCCGCGCAGGTTGCCCGGTGTGCGGTGGGTCATCGTAAAGATCGAATGCAATTCCTTGTTGAAAATGACTACCATTCCAACTCGCAATTGTGTGGATGCAATCTGCATGGGTGTAGCTGGGGGACTCCTGAAAGATGGGTAATCCTTAGTGTACCAAGCCTCACCTGCAGTATTATGGGTCTTCAACATGAGAGCAGCCAACAAAGTTGTGATTGTCACCGGAGGCGGCACAGGAATCGGTCGCGGCATCTCGGAAGTCTTCGCCTCAGAAGGCGCGAAGGTCGTCGTGAACTACGCGCGATCTCGCGAGCAATCCGAAGACACCGTCGCTGGGATCCAGTCCCGCGGCGTTGGCGAGGCCGTCGCCATCCAGGCCGATGTCACCAGCGAAGCCGAGGTCAAACGCCTCATCGACGAGACGCTTGAGCGTTGGGGACGCTTCGACTACCTCGTCAACAACGCCGGTTGGAGCAAGCGCACTCCGCACGAGCAACTCGACGACCTCACCGAAGAGATCTGGGATCGTACGCTCAACACCAACATGCGGGGCGCGTTTTACTGCATGCGCCAAGCCGCGCCCGTGCTCAGGAAAACTCCCGGATCCGCTATCGTCAACGTTGTTTCCATCGCGCCTTATTCGGGTGGCGGCAGTTCGATCATCTACGCCGCATCCAAAGCCGGGTTGATTTCGATGACCAAGTCGTTTGCCCGAGTGCTTGCGCCCGATGTCCGTGTCAACGCCCTCGCGCCCGGCTTTGTGAAAACGCGCTTTGCCGGATGGCCCGAAGAGACGTTCACCATCGCGGCCGAGAACTCGGTGATGAAGCGCATCGCGGTTCCTGAAGAGCTTGGCAAGGCTGCCGTCTTTCTCGCCGTGGACGCTACCGCCACAACAGGTGAAACCCTCAATGTCGACGCCGGCCAAACCGCCATCGGCCGCAAAATCTAAAGCCGCCTACGACGTACTTGCGTCCTTCTACGATCCACATTGGGGACGCAATTTTCTCGACGGTGCGCTCACGATGTATGCGCAGTGGCTCGCGCCCAGATTGCCTGCCTCAGGCGCGCGCGTGCTTGACATCTGTTGCGGATCCGGTGAGTTCGCCGCCTGGCTGGTCAAGTCTCATCGGGTGACGGGTATCGATATCTCGGCATCCATGCTCGAAATCGCCCGAAACAAAGTTCCTCAAGCATGTTTCGAACAAAACGACATGCGTACATTCCGGCTTGCTTCGCGCGATTTCGATGCCGCCGTCTGCTTTTACAACAGCTTCAACCAGGCAATGACTCACAAAGGCTTGCGCGATGCGGTCGCCTCAGCCGCTGCTCATGTGCGAACCGGAGGCTGGTTCCTCTTCGACTTCATCGATGAAAGCGCCTTCCTCAGCACCTGGGAATTCGAAGAAACTGCGCTCGCCGATGGCAAGATCTGCGCCTTGCGATACCGCTATAATCCCAAGACCCGCATCGCTACTTGTCGCGCCCTGGTAGACGGGCAACGTACCGTGGTCCGCCAGCGGCCAATCGAAGAACTGGAAATCCGCACAGCGCTGCACGCCGCGGGATTCCATCTCGAAGCCATCGCCCCCGTGGCAAACGTCAATCCATCGCGCGGCAGGTCCGCCGTCCTCGCGCGGCGGCACAACCTTTCACAAACGCGATAATAGAGAAACGTGCCTCAGCAGTCCAAGCTCTTTCTCATCGATTCCTACGGCTTCATCTTCCGCGCCTATCACGCCCGCGCACGCTCCGGCGCGCCGCCCATGCGCACCCGTTCCGGATTTTCCACCGAAGCCGTTTACATCTTCCACAACATGATTCGGCGCATCGCCAAGAACTACAAGCCCGGCTATCTCGCCGCTGTCTTCGAAGGCGAAGGACCCACATTTCGCGATGCCCAATTCGAACACTACAAAGCCAATCGCGATGAGACGCCACCGGATCTGATCGCGCAGATCCCCATGGTGCGCCGCGTTCTTGAAGCGATGCGGATTCCCGTGCTCGAGTTCCCTGGTTATGAGGCCGACGATGTCATCGGAACCATCGCCAAACGCGCTGCCGACAAAGGACTCGAAGTCGTCATCGTATCCAGCGACAAAGACATGCTGCAGTTGGTTACCGATCGCGTCTCGATGCTCAATCCGATGAAAGACGACATGATGTACAACCCGGTGACAACCGAAGAGTTCATGGGCGTCAAGCCAGCACAAGTTGCGGATCTGCTTGCGCTCAAAGGCGACTCTGTCGATAACATCCCGGGCGCGCCCGGCATCGGCGACAAAGGCGCAAAGGACATTATCCTCAAGTTCGGATCCGTCGAAGCCGCGCTCGACCGCGCCGATGAAGTGGAACGCAAGATGTATCGCGAAAGCCTGCAAAACAATCGTGCGCAGATTGAGCTTTCGAAGCGCCTCGCCACCATTGCTGTCGACGTCCCCATCGAATTCGATTTCGAAACAGCCAAGCCCAAACCCCCAAACGTAGACGCTCTCAAGGACATCTACAAAGAGATGGAGTTCTTCAGCTTGCTGAAGGAACTCGGTGCCAGCGAAGACAAACGCACGCGCGACTATCAGCGCATCGATACCGTCGCGGCTGCGCGAGCCTGGGCCGCGACGATCCCCGCGGACGCAACCATTGGCGTCTCGCTCGCGCCCGCCACACTGCTCGAACCCGCACAGGCGGGCGTTTCGTACCTCGAAGCCGATGGGCGATCGATGGATCTGGCCGTGTTGTGCGAATCCGGCATCGCCGCGCGAGTCACCGCCGCGCACGACATCAAGGCGCATCTCGCACATTTTCCGGAAGCTTCACTCAAAGAAGACGTGATGCTCTACGCCTTCCTGATCACCGCCGATCCTTCGACAGGCTCGCTTGAGCGGCTCACGGAAAACTTTCTCGATCGCAAGCTGGAATCGAAACTCGAACAGCAGGCGGATTGCGTCCGGGCACTCGCCGAAAAACTTCGCGGCGAGTTGACGCCCCAACTCCGCAAGGTCTACGACGAGATCGATCTGCCACTCGCACCGGTGCTCGCCAGTATGGAAGCGACCGGAATCCGTGTCGATCCGGCTGAACTCGGCAGCCTTTCTACACGCATGGATGAAGAGATCCAGCGCCTCACCGGCGAGATCTTCGACCTTGCCGGAAACCGTCAATTCAACATCAACTCGCCGCAACAGTTGGGCAAGGTTCTGTTCGAAGACATGGGATTGCCCATGCCGGTCAAGGCTGGCAAAGGCAAGCAGATTTCCACCGCCGCCGATGTTCTCGAATCCCTTGCCGACGAGCATCCCATTGCGGCAAAAGTGCTGGAATACAGGCAGATTTCCAAACTGAAGGGCACGTATGCGGACGCGCTGCCGATGCTCATCCACCACGACACCGGTCGCGTACACACCACCTTCAACCAAACCGGCGCAGCCACAGGACGCTTGTCCTCGACGAACCCCAACCTGCAGAACATCCCGATCCGCACCGAACTCGGTCGCGAGATTCGCAAGGCCTTTGTGCCTCGCGAAGGCTGGCAGTTGATCGTCGCAGACTACTCGCAGATCGAGTTGCGCCTGCTCGCGCACATGTCTTTGGATCCAGTGCTGCTCGACGCGTTCCGCAACGGTGAGGACATCCATTCGCGGACCGCGTCCGAAGTGTTCGACGTCCATCCACTCATGATCACGCCCGAAATGCGCCGCAACGCCAAGGCGGTGAACTTCGGCATCGTCTACGGCCAAACCGGGTTCGGACTCGCCCAGCAACTCGGCATCGAACGCCGCGAGGCGGAAAAGTACATCCGCAGTTACTTCGAACGCTACGCAGGCGTGCGCAAGTTCATCGATGCGACCATCGCCGAAGTTCGCATCTCAGGCGTAGCCAGAACACTGCACGGGCGCCTTCGCCCCATTCCAGATATGCAGTCGCGCAACGCCTCCGCGCGCGGCTTTGCGGAACGCACAGCAGTCAACACGCCACTGCAAGGCACGGCTTCCGATCTCATCAAAATCGCGATGATCCGCTTGCACGAGAAGCTGCGAGGATTCGAAGCGAAAATGCTCTTGCAGGTGCATGACGAACTTGTCCTCGAAGCTCCTCCGTCCGAGGTGGAAGACATCGAATCGATCGTCAAGCAAGAGATGGAAGGCGTCGCTCAGTTGGAAGTGCCGCTGCTTGTCGAAGCCGGATCCGGCGACAACTGGCGCGACGCCAAATAAACCACAACCGCATCCAAATCGGACGCCACATGCGCCGCGCCATAATCCACATGCTTCGGATCGGCGGCCCCATAGCCCGTCAACACCAATATTGACTGGCACCCCGCGCGATTGCCCGCCTGGATATCGCCCTCGCGATCGCCCACCATGAAGGATCGCGCAAGATCGAGGTCCAAGTCGCGCGCCGCATCCAACAACATTTCTGGAGAAGGCTTCCGCTTCGGAGGCGACACGTCTGGAGCATCGGCGCAATAGTAAACGCCATCCACAGGTTCGCCCAACTGCCGCAAAAACTCCGCCTGCACAGCGTGAAAATCGGCTTCGGAAAAATAGCCTCGCCCGATGCCGCTTTGATTGGTCACAATCACAATAAGGAACCCCGCGGCACGCAGTTGCGCAACCGCAACTGAAGCGCCTGGGAACACACGCACCAGTGCAGGATCGCCGCAGTATCCAACCTCTTCCATCAGCGTCCCATCACGATCGAAGAAGACGGCCGGCTTCATCCGGCGGTTTTGGCATCCTTCTTCATCTGCCGCTGCCGGCGCTGCACTTCCGGAAAAGGCTGCACACCGCAACGCTGCGCCCAACCATCCCAAAGAGCGCCCATGCGCTTCACTCGTTCCGGATCCTTCGCCGCCAGATCGTTGGTCTCCGTGCGATCTTGGGCGATGTTGTAAAGCTCCCAGCCAGCGGGATGCTTCGACACCAGCTTCCACTCACCCTGGCGCAGAGCGCGATTGCCTTCGTGTTCCCAAGCGATAAACTCATGCCCTGCGCGCTTGCGGCCTTCGAAGATCGGCAGCATACTCTTGCCTTCCATCGGCAGAATGCCCGCGCGCTGCGGATATGTTGCGCCTGCGGCATCGAGACAGGTCGCCATGATATCGATCAGATGCCCGGGCTGGGTCTTGTCAATGTGACCGCGCTTCCACTTGCGTGTCGGCCAATGCGCGATCAACGGAGAAGAGATGCCGCCCTCATGCGTCCAATGCTTGTAAAGACGGAACGGCGTATTGCTCGCATTCGCCCAACCCGTGCGATAACTCGTGTACGAATCGATGCCGCCCGCAGGCCCCGGAACCTCGCCTCCGATATTTTCTTCCGCGCAACCACCGTTGTCGGCTAGAAACAGGATCAGCGTATTGTCCAACTGCTTCGTCTCTTCCAGCTTCTGGATCAGCCTTCCAATGTTGCGATCCATCACTTCAATCTGCGCCGCATAAACGGCCATGCGCAGATCCATATCGTCCTGATCCTTCTCCAACTCCCAGGCCGGGACCTTCGCATCGCGATCGGTCACCTTCCATTTCGCATCCACGATCCCTAGCTTCAACTGGCGCTCATGCCGCGAGCGGCGCAGTGCGTCCCAACCCTTCTTGTATTTGCCGCGATGCTTCGCGATATCCGCAGGGCGCGCATGCAGAGGCCAATGCGGCGACGTGTACGCCAAATACAAAAAGTAAGGATCCTGTTTGAAGCCATCGATGAACTTGAGGGCATGATCGGTAAACGCATCGGTCATGTAAAAGCTGCCATCGGTGGGGGGCGTGTAAGGGCGATCGTCCATCGCCATTTGGCGACCGTTGTCCAGCTTGAAGTAGTTCGATGCGCCGCTGATCAAGCCGAAGTAGCGCTCAAACCCACGATCCACAGGCCAATGCGGTCGATCTTCGCCCACGTGCCACTTGCCGGACATCGCCGTGCGATATCCAGAGGCCTTCATGACTTCGCCCAGCGTCAGGCACTTGTCGTTGAGAAAACCCCGATAGGCAGGGAACCCGGGCGCGTTGTTCACCATATGTCCGATACCAGCTTGGTGATTGTAGAGCCCCGTCAACAACGCGGCGCGCGTCGGGCAGCAGCGGGCGGTATTGTAGAACTGCGCAACCCGCACGCCATTGTTCGCAAGTCTGTCAATATTCGGCGTCGGGATTTCCGATCCGTAACAGCCGAGATCCGAGAAGCCCATATCATCGGCCATGATCACGACGATGTTCGGACGCTGCTTCGGCTGCGCATGCAGGAATGGAAGCGCTGCGGTCGCAAGAAACGCGCGGCGGGAAACTGGGTTGCTCATGAGTCAGCCACCATTATCCGCTAACGCTGGATGCGAATCGAGTTATTGCGGGAGTCAAGAGACATGCGCAATCGCCGCACCGCGCGAAACCCCAGAAACCCTGAAATCCGCATACCGAACTGCTGCGAGATCGGCTCCAGATCCGCAGACACAGCGTCTCTTGTCCAGGTCTTCGTTCCACCCAAACTTACTTCCACCGGGATACTCACTCGCGCCAACCTCGCCTCGCCCGAAACACCATAGAGTGATATTGTTTCGGCGTGCAGGCTCGGAACCGGCTCGTGAATCACCGTGTAACTCGACCCCGTGTCGAGCACAAATTGCTCGCCTGCTCTTCTTTCCACCATCCAAAGATGCCCCAACCGGCGCAGAGATTGGAACCCTTCGAGCAGTGGCGCGGATTCTGCCGAGTCGGCGAACGGCGTTAATTCCAGCATCTTCTTCGGGCCATCGATCGTCACCAGAAACTGCCCAAAGACATCGGGCGAAATGAGTCCATCGACGCCTTCCACCAACTGGCGATCCACGGCCTCCACAATCACGTTGCCCAACTCCAACTGTCCGTCCACCAACACGCGGTTCGCGAGCATGGTCTGCGCCACTTGCCGCGAGCCGTCACCGAATCCACCGATGCTCGAATCCGCGAGAGGCTCAAGGCCCAGCCCCTTCTTTCGAAACAGCAGGATGCCACACGCACCCGTATCCACCAGCAGTCGCAGGGTTGCTTCATCGTTAACCCGCACGGCGATCGCCCACCCATAAGGACGCCAATCGCGCGAAAACACGAGAGGCATGCGCATGCGATAGGGCCGATGGCCGCTCAGCAGGACGTTGGTCGCGCGGCCCGCGACCTTGCGATGAATTGCCAACTTGATCTGCGCAACTTCGCGATCGTGCGCGGACGTCGCGGGCAAGTTCAACAGCCGCTGCAGCAGTATCGCTTCCAGAGTTTTGTCATCGGTAGCTGCCGCAAAATCCCGAACGATTTCCGGATCTCCGGGGGCGATCTGGTATGCGATCGCAAGCCTCTGCACCGCGCTCTTGCGTCGGTGTTCGATCAACTCGATGCGCCCGAGCCCAGCTAACGCGGGCGCAAAGCGCGTGTGCTGCGACAGCGCGGATTCATAGAGCGACCGCGCTTCGGCAACCCTTCCGATGCGATAAGCTTTGGCGGCGCGTGCGGCGAGATCGGCCACGTCCGGCAGATTTTCCGCGATGGTCATCGCCGAAACCGCAAGTAGGCTGCACAGCATGGATTCCAGTGTAAGTTTCAATCACATAACAAATCAACAACTTTTTGGTTACAAACCTCAGGAATCGAGTTGTTACGAAACGTAGTACCGAGCCCATCGGCAACTGGGAGGCCTCATCCGTCGTCGATCGCCATCCGTGGTCGGCAGATCCACAACGTAAAATGAAAGTATGGTCGGTATCGTTCGTCGCTGTGCTTGTTTGAGCCTGCTCGTGGGGCTTAGCATAACCGCGCAACAGCAACCGTCTCGCCCCGCAGGCGCCAAGCCGGTTCCGCCGGCGCAAGCGAAACCTCCCGCCCCGCCCAAGCCCTCGGAACTCGATCGCGCCATCGCCATCTTCAAGCAGCAATCCAAAGACCTCGGACTTCGCGAAGACTCTTTCGTCTCAACCGCTGGCGTCGCAACGAAGAAAAAACTCCGCTGGCATGGACGCCTCTTCGAGAACTTCCGCAACGACTTTCTCGACGCCGTGCCGCACGATGTCATCCAGCGCGGCGGAACCAAAAACATCCTGCGCCGCAATCAATACGGGGCCAACATCACAGGACCCGTCGTCATCCCCAAACTCTACGACGGCGACCGCGTCACCTTCTTCACCTTCACCTTCGAAGGCGTCCGCGAGAAAGTCGGACGCTCCGCGCTGCGCACCATACCCACGCTCGCCGAACACGGTGGAGACTGGTCCGCCAGCGTAGACGCCGCCGGCTCGCCACTGCCCATCTACGATCCGCAATCGACGGCACCCAATCCCGCCTTCGATCGCACCAAGCCTGTTTCGAACGAAAACCTCGAGTATCTGCGCAATCCGTTTCCAGCCAACCGGATCCCTACCGCGCGCCTCGACCCCGTGGCGCAGGCCGCCGTGAAGCTCTACCCGGCTCCCAACAGCGATGCAGGACCCTTCTTTCGCAACAACTACTTCGTCTTTACGCCAGAGATCAATCAGTCGAGCGGAACCATCGTCCGCCTCGATCACTCGATCAAGGACAAGAACCGGCTCACGCTGAACATCAACAATTCCAAGGGTACGGATGGTGCTGCGCCGCTGTTCGCCAACGCCGCCAACCCCGGAACCGTCACGGTCGACCGCCGCAACCGCCGCATCTCCCTCGACCACGTCCTGACGCCTTCCGCGCGCAGCACCAATACCATTGTGCTTTCCGCCACCAGCACTGAATTCGCCTTTCGCGGATTTCGCAACGCCGACGGCGAACCCTTTCCCCGCTATCAATTTCTGCCGTATCTGTCGATGGGCCAGACGTTCCCCGCTTCGAAAAGCGCACGGAACTTCTTCGCTCTGACCGACGGATTCTCGCAACGCCGCGGCACCCATCGCCTCGCCGTTTCCGGCCAAATCACGCAGGAACAGGTGCATATCTTCGCACCGCAATTTCCCTCTGGAATGTTTCAATTCTCCCCCGGCATCACCAGCCTGCCCGGCATCGTCAACACCGGTCACGCCTTTGCGAGCTTCTTGCTCGGCCTTGCCGATTATGCCGAACGCAGCGTTGTCATCTCGCCTTCTTACTTCCGCAAGCCTCGAATGCAGGTGGCTTTCAGCGATCAGTGGCAAGTCCGCAAGGGCCTGCAGCTTGCCTTCGCGATCACGGTGGAAGGAAGCGGCGCACGCACCGAAAAGTACAACCGCCAGTCCACCGTCTCGCCCCATGCGATCAACCCTGCCAACGGACGCCCTGGCGCAATGATCGTCGCCGGACCGAACAGTCGCGGCTTTCAGCCCTATCTCATGAAGCCCGAGCCTAGCGCCAGCCTAGCGTGGAACATCGATGCGCAATCGGTGCTGCGCGCCAGCTATGCCCGCGCTTACACCACGATCCCCGTCCACACGGCGCAATGGGGCACGCAGGCCTTCAACGGCGCGCCCACCTGGATCTCAGCCAATCCTCAGTTGCAGCCTGCCGTCACGCTGAGTCAGGGCCTCAACGGCTCTGCGCGGGTCTTTCCCGATCTCCGTCCCGACTCGGCCAACAACACCATTGCCGACAGGATCGAGTTGACCGGTATCCAGCCAACCTATCAATCCGCGGCGCTATCGTTCGAACGTCAGATGCCTGCGCAAATCCTACTCACTGCCGGTGCCGGACACGTCCAAGGACGCAACCTCTTGCTGAGCAACAGCGGATCGAACCCCAATGCGATCCCGCTTTCCGCACTGCAGTATCGCGATCGATTGAACACCGAAGCCTTCAAGCGCGAACTCCGCCCCTATCCGCAGTATCAACGCTTCGATGTCTACAGCTCTTGGCCCGAGGGCCGCTACAAACGCGATGCCGCGTATTTGCGGCTCGAAAAGCGTAGTTCCGCCGGGCTCTCACTCTCGGCCTTCTACGAGTTCTCCAAACAGATGGACAACTACTCGGGACCCTACGGCGTGCAAGACTACTTCAACCGCGATAACGAATGGTCTTTGACATCTTCCAACAATCCACACCGCGTTTCACTTACCTACGTCTACGAACTCCCCTTCGGCCCCAATCACGTCTACTTTACCGACGCCGATTGGCGCCGCTATATCTTCGAAGGCTGGTCGATTAGTGGATCCACCACCATGGCCAGCGGCGAACCCATCGCTCTGCGCCCGCAATTCAACAACACAGGCGGCGTTGTGGACGCACTGCATGTCAACTCGGTTGCCGGCGTCGATCCAAATGTCGTCAATCAAGGCCCTGAACGCTGGTTCAATCCCAACGCCTTTGCGCAGCCTGACGATTTCACCGTCGGCGATCTTTCGCGAACCCATCCTTCGCTGCGCATGCCCGGAAATCAAAACCACGACTTGAGCCTCAGCAAGCGCATTTCGCTCGCCGCCGAGCGCAGCCTCGAACTCAGCATGGTGGGGCTCAATTTTGTAAACCACGCCAACTGGACCGATCCCGATACCGTGATCGGCCCAGCCTCCGCCCCCAACATCAACGCGGGCCGTATCATTGGTTCCCGCGGTGGACGCGTCATTCAGATGGGCTTGAGGTATAGCTTCTAATGCTTCGTCTAGCCCTTCTCTTCGCAACTGCACTTTGGGCCGCTACGCCAGAGCCTCCCCCAAAGACCATGTCCCTGCGGCTCTCAATCTGGCCGCGCGAAGCGGAAGGCCCCGTGCTCGCCAAGGACCTCACCGTCACCATTGACGGAATCAAAGCCAAGGTGAATCGCGTTGGCACTCCCTCCGACCCCTTGCTGCTGCACATCGTGCTCGATCTCACCGGCGACCTCACTTTGGTGGACCCTGCTCGCAATTCGCTGATTGCGGAAGTCCACAAATCCAAGGCTGTCGTCTCGATTCTACGGGCTCAAGACGGGCTCCGCGTCCTCGAAGATCCCGGTACTCCAAAATCAAAACTCGAATCCACACTCCGCGAACTGACCATCGCCGGACGCGCCGGCTTGCTCGACACTATCGCCCCTGCAGCGAGACTATCGGATGCCGTTCTGCGCGGTGCGCGAGTGCGATCCGCGGTTCTGTTCGTCACGGACAGCCTCATCGCCAACTACCGCGAAGACTATACGAATCCCATCGTCAATTCTTCGGATGCGAACGACATGAGCCGCCGCTTTCCCGAGGGATTGGTGAAAGAAAAAATCCGCCAGATCAAAGAAGAACTCGCTCCAACGCTGTCGCCCGTTTTCATTGTGCATTTGAATTACTTGAGCGATCGGTTGAACGAGGCATATCAATCCGGGCTGCTCGATCTCGCCACCTCCACCGGCGGATCCGCTGATTTCAGCCGCACGCCGAGCGACATTCCCATCAATATCGAACGGGCCTTCGCACGCATCTCGAGCCTGCAGGTAGCCGATCTCGACGCCCGTCTGGGGCGCAAGCAGAATGCTCTCAAGATCGCCGTCGAAGCCCAAGGTATGCAGTTGCAGGCACGCCCCAGCTACCTGCCCCCGTCGATCAAAATCCCGTCAATTAAAAAGGAGAAGCCATGAAACCGCTTCCACTGGCAGCCGTCGCGTTCGCTGCGGGACTCATCCCCGGACTCTTCCTCTATTGGACTTCCGGGCAAAACACCAAACGACCGCTCCCCGCTTCGCCCATCGGTGCCATCTCCGTTCCCACAACAACGCCGCCCACAATCACCGCGCCCACTGTGGTTGCAATCGAAAAGAAATCCATTGCGAAACCCAGCGCACCGCTCGCCGCAGCCACGCCGCAGAACATCGCGCTGCTCGAACAACAACTAAGTGATCGCGCGGGGCGCCTCGCCAACACGGAGGCGAATCTCAACGAAACGAAGACGCGCCTCAACGAATCCGAGGCAAAGATTGCGACGCTCACAGAACAATCCGCGCAGGCGCAGGTGAATGAGAAGACTCTGCAACAGGGACTCGAAACAGCCACCCGTCAGTTCGCCTCGCTGCAAAGCGATCTGAAATCGCGCGACACAAAAGCGGCCGATGCGGATGCCGCGCAGCTCAAAATGCTCAAACAGAGTGCCGACTCGGCCCAGAAATCGGCAGCAAAAACCTCCGAACTCGCCAACGAACTCGAAGAGATCGCACGCCGCCGCGAGACCTATTTGAGCCAGATCCTGTCGCGCTATCGCGAAGCGACGGAACTGTTTCGCGCCATGTCGTTGCGTATGGATAATCCACGCGATGCTGGCTCGCCGCTCAACAACGATCTTTCGCGCATCCAACAGGCGGTGCAGCATGCCGAGGAAGATCTGCGCCAATTGCGGTCGCTCAATCAGGGTTCAACGCGTCTGATGAAAGAACTCGCCGCTGCGCGCGTCAAGAAATAGCACGTCAGGGCTTGCCGAACCCCGCGTTGCGAAGGATCTCGGATCCACGGCCCTCCGTCAAGAACCGCAGGAATCCTAGTGCCGCAGCAGCTTCGCGGCTCGCCGCAACCGCACCGCAGGACTGCCGGATCGGTTGATGCGCACTCGCCGGAATCGCCACCGCACCGGGCTTGTCGAGCAACAAAGGCCACGCCGTCAACACCGCGTCCGCATTGCCGCTCTCGGCATACTGCAGCGCCTGACGGACATTCTCGCCATACACGATCTTTTTTTGCAACGGCGTCCAAAGTTCGTGCTTTTCGAGCACCTCTTTCGCCGCGACCCCATAAGGCGCATGCAGCGGATTCGCCATCGCGATGTGCATCGCTCCGGCAAGATCCTCGAGTCTGCGAAACTTCCCGCTCAACGACCACAGCCCTAGCGTACCCGTTGCGTAAGTGCGCACCGACCCCTTCACCACACGCCCACTCTTGACAAGATCCATCACATAGCGTTCATTGGCGGAAAGAAACACATCGAAGGGTGCGCCGTGATCGATCTGTTTCGACAAAAGTCCACTCGAACCCAACGTGAAGCGGACCTTATTTCCGCTTTCCTTCTCAAACGCCGCCGTCAAAGCCACTCGCACAGCAGCGAGATCGGAAGCCGCCGCCACCTGCAGATCCGCCGCTTGCAGCAACAGGAGAAGCGCGATCACTTCCAGCCCTCATCGAAGAAGCCCGCAGCGGCAATACGCCCAGGCCGCTTTGTATCCGCAGCCGTCGTCACATCGACCATCGCCCAATCCGGCAAACGTGGAACCTGCCTTGAATTCGTGAAGTAGTCGGCCTCGCGAAACGTCACGCCGCTGTTGACTACGACATATTTCTTAGGATTCAGTGGATTCGGAAAAATCAACACCGGCATGTGCGTCTTTGCGTCGTACTGTGCACCGCGAAACGCGATTCCTTCCGCAGTCCACTTCACCGGCAGGCGATCGGCGATGCGCGCCAGCACTTTGTTGCTCTGCGGATCTCCCCACAGCACAAGGTTCGCGGAAGCGATGTCCGCATCGGTGATCGCGGTGTCCTCCTTTTCGCGTGCCTCGCCGCGGAACTGCTTGCGCCACTCGCGTAACGCCCGCAAACGCTCTGCTTCGACGCGCACGCCGACTTCCCGTGAAATCGGCTCGCCGCTGGGCTTCACCATCACGAAGCGGCTCAGAAACCCATCGTCGATCGGTCCCTGCAAGCCATGCTGCTTGCGCACGCCCGTCGCGGATCCAGCCTGCCAAATACCTGCGGCATTGCGAACAAAAGAAGCCTTCCACGAACGATCGGTCTTCATGCCCCCAACCCCAGCAAGGCCTCCGGAAACGATCTCGTTGTCGATCTTCACTACCGGCTGCTGCGCCGGTGAATGGCCCGGGCCGAATTCCAGTGTCAACGCCGAAACGTTCGATGTCTTCACTTCCACTGTGCCGTTGGTCACCGAAGCGATCACGCGAGCCGCATCCCAATGCCGCTGCATGCCATCCACCGTCAACCACTTCATGCGGTTGTATCGCAGCGTGAACGTCGTGAACCGCACCTCCGCCGGATACGCATCGCGACCGCGTTCGGCAATGGCATCGAGCTTCTGTTCGATCTCCATTTTCGAATCGGGATGATAACGATGCTCTGTCTTCGGACCAATCACATGCGCGAGTTCCATGCCCTCTTTCGAGAGATGGCGCGCCATGATGTCAGCAGCCTGTTTTTGCCGGTCAATCTCTCCGGAATACGCCAGCAGCGGTGTGTTGAAGAAGTTCAGCGCATATCCAGTAGCATCGTAGAGCTGCCACAGTTTGCGTTCCCAATCCGTGAAATCACTGGGTTTCAGCTTCTGATACTCGGCGATTTCGGCAAAGCCAGCGCCAGGCGCGATCGCCGCCCACTGACCCGCATGATGCGCGCCGATGTGCCATGTGGCCGCGCCGCCCATCGAGAATCCGCGCACGAGAATCCGGTTTTCGTCGATCGTATAGTTGCGCTTGACATCCGCCAGAGCTTCGAATAGGTCGATCTCGCCCGCGAATTTGTTGGCGTTGCAGTAACGACCATAGAGGTGCAATACAAAGGTATCGCGAGGCGTGAACTCACCGGCGCGGCGCATGCGCTCGTCGATGAAATTCACTTCCGACAACGTGTCATTGCGCCCGTGGAACCAGGTGTCGAGCCGCCATTTGGCTTTGGATTGCGGAGTCCACGAGGGCGGGATGACCAAGCCATAGGGCTGTACGCTGCCATCGATATCCGAGACATAGCCGCGGACAACGAGTCCTGAAGAAGTCGTCCAGGGAGCCTGGTTCTGCTGCAACTGGCGCGCGCGTTCGATGCCCGCATCGATTAGGCGTCGGGCCTTGGCGAACTCCTCGGGCTTGAAGAATTCGTTGTACTGTAGCGCAGTGCGGACGGCCTCTCGGAACATCGCAACGTCGGGCGCGAGCGGATTTCGCTCGATGGGCCTCAGCGCTTCGTTGAGCTTTGCGAGTCCGCTATCGAGCGCGGCGCGTTCTTCGGCAGGGATGGCGATGCCGGGCGGCGGCACGGACTTCTCTTGAGCGATCAGGAATAGAAACGGGACGAGTGCAAGCACATTCAAGATTGTATGCCGAGCGGGTCAAGTTGGATACGCTCGACGCTCCGTAGCAGCGACCCTTCACGGCTCGCGCGATCACTTGCCTTGCGTAGCTTCTTTGACCTTACGCGCCGCTTCTTCGGTCTTCACCGCCGCTTCGTGCACAGCCTTCTTTGCACCGGTCTTGACCGTTTCGCCAGCTTTCTTCACTTTGGCCATGGGCTCTTCGGTAGCCTTCTTCATCTTGCCCACCGCTTCGGATGTCTTGTCGGCGGCTTTCTCCGCGGCGGCGGCGGTCTTTTCCACCGCGCCCTGGGCAGCCTTCTCCGCCGCGCGGACGCCGTCTTTTATGTCTTTCTTATCCGGCGCGGAACAACCGGCAGCCAGGATCACCGCAAAGAGAACCATTGGAATCCGCATAAAAACACTCCATCACTTTCGCGCGTCTCACGCAAGAGCCTTCACCGCCAGATACTCCAAACCCTGCCAATCCGGCCCCCCCGCGCCATTCGAACGCAGCGCCACGATCGACATGCCGTGTTCCAGACACAGCCCACGGATCTCCGGTTCCGGATACCCATGCATCTCCATCACCGGCTTGCCAAACCACGACCCCACAATCGACGTCGCGCGCTGCACACCCAGTCGATAAGCCTTATGCGCTGTCGTGAGGTCTGCGCGAGCCTCCGTCGGCAACTGAAAACAGACCGCTCCGCCGGGCTTCAAGATCCGAAAAAACTCCGTCAGATATACACGCGCGAACTTCGGCGGAATGTGTTGCAGCGTGATGCTGGTGTACACGAAATCGATGGACGCATCCGCAAACACTGACAAGTCAGAACGCTCATTGCACACGAACTCACAGTTCGGTTTGCGATTCTTGGCACGCGCGATCTCGATCATGGTCGGCGCGATATCCACACCCGTCACTTGCCCTGTATGATCGGCCAGCGCCTGCGTCAATCGCCCTATGCCGCAGCCAAAATCGATCGCGCGATCGAAGCTCGCGAGGGGCAGCACCCAACGAACCCAGCTCAACATGTCCGCGATCTGATGGACGCCTGTCGCGTAGAATTCCGCCTCATTCCAGGCACGATCCTGCTTGCCCGGATCGGTGAGGATGGCCCACATCGGATCCTGTTGCGCAAACGTTTCCCAGTGTTTTTGTAGGGAGTCGAGTTTCATGCGGTGGAAGCCCCTTCAGGATAACCCGCGTTCTCGCGCGGTATCCTGATGAGCGAATGCAATTCGTTCTACTGGCGATCTTCGCCGTGCTTGCCTATTGGGCCATCACGCGCCCGGGCGGCGGCTGAGGTCCGAGAACGCCCGACGGTCGGCCGGGCTGTTAAGTTCTGGAGGTTCCAAGATGTTCACACTTACGCTCGCCGCGAGCCTGCTGCTATTGGCGCAGGATCAAGCACCGCCGCAACGAATCCGTGTCGGCGGCGATGTCCAAGCTGCGAACCTCGTCAAGAAGGTGGCACCTGTCTATCCCCCGTTGGCCAAACAGGCGCGTATTCAGGGCACGGTACGCTTCACCGGGATCATCGCCCAAGACGGTACGATCGGGAATTTGCAATTGGTTTCGGGGCATCCCTTGCTGGTGCCAGCAGCACAAGAGGCGGTTAGGCAGTGGCAATACAAGCCGACCCTGCTCAATGGGAATCCCGTGGAAGTGATCACGCAGATCGACGTCAACTTCGCTCTCAGTCCAGAACTCACTTGGGCCGTAAACTGGGACTTTCTTTCCAAATTCCGAATCGCAGGCTCCGAACCACTCGCCGCGGAGGATAGTCGCAAACCGGCGAAGTTGCAGGCCGACGGAACCCTCACAGGCGAGTTGAGCGACACCATGAAAGCCTGGCACTTCCAGTCGCTCACCATGGATAACGTGCCGTTCGAGCCCTCGATCTCAGCGCTACCCCACGTGAACGGCATGCCCGATGTAACCGCCTCGTGGCCACAGATGTCGCTGCGGATCCTCGCACGCCGCGAAGCCGTCAAACCGCGTGAGGAAGCAAAAGGAATCGTCTTTCTGACCGTCATCGTCAACGGCGAAGGCAATGTCGAGAAAATTCTGAACGCATCCGGCAAAGACGACGAACTCAAAGCGGAAGCCAAGCGCGTCATCACCGATTGGCGCTTTCGCCCCGTTGTGATCAACGGCGAAGCCTACGCCGTTCGCACCACAATCCCATTCGAGTTCCAGTAGAGCGTGCAAACCACAATCCGTACCCTCGCGACGCTGACGCTTGGCGGACTCGCTTGGTTGAGCTACCTTTCGCCACAGCCTTCGATTTTCATCTTCTTCGCCATCATGGCGCTGCTCGCGTGCGTCCAGTATCTCGTCTGGCGCAAGGGTTGTGGCCTAGGCAAGCGCGAGATCATTCTGTGGGCTCTGGCGTTCCGCATCCCGGCCTGGGTCGGACAACCACTCTATGAAGACGACTTCTATCGCTATCTTTGGGATGGGCGCGAGTTTGCCACCACTGGCAATCCTTACGGTAAACCGCCAGCGGAAGCGAGTGAGCCCCCGGAACCCTTCCGCGATATCCTCGCGCACGTCAACTTTCCGGAAATCGCCACGATTTACGGCCCCGTTTGCCAATACACCTTCGCCGCCGCTTACGCGATCAAACCCGGTAGCGTTGGTGCGTTAAAGTTCGTCTACGCGATCTTCGACATCGCCACGGCACTGGTTCTCTTTCGGCTGGCACCATCGGCGTTGGTGCTGTACCTCTGGTCCCCACTGGTGATCAAAGAGATCGCATTCACCGCGCACACCGATATCCTCGCGGCATTCTTTTCCATCGCATGCCTGTTGGCGATCCGTCGTGATTCGCCTCTCTGGGCGGGCATATTGTGCGGACTCGCCGCCGGATCCAAAGTCACTGCGATGTTGCTGATCCCGCTGTTTCTCGTGGAGATTGCCACGAGCCCTAGAATCCTGCGCTTCGGAGCAACCTTCGCCGCAACGGTCGCAGCACTCTATCTGCCCTTCTATCGGGCTTCGGAATCCGAAGGGCTCGCGGCCTTCCTGGGCGCTTGGGAATTCAACAGCTTCGCCTTTGCAGTTCTCAAAGAATGGGTGGGATTCGCTCCAGCTCGCAACATCTGCTTCGCGGCGGCCGCCGGCGCAATCATCGCTCTTACAGTCAAAGCATTAAGGCACCGCGAAACCCCAGCCTACAGTCAGGCACTGGGCTGGTTCTTTCTCTTCTCGCCCGTCGTCAACCCTTGGTATCTGGTGTTGTGGTTGCCCTTCGCTGCGTTGCGAGCCGCCCCGTGGAGCATCGTCGCGATGTCCACGGTGCTGCTGAGTTACGCAACGGGGATCAATCTTCCAGGCTGGGGTGTAGACGGATTCCAGCATCCCTGGTGGGTCCGCCCATTGGAATTGATCCCCGTTTTATGCGCGATTGCCTTCCTCGGCGACCGAGGCAAAGCTAGTTCCCGGGAGGAATTCGGAAACCAACCGTGACCGCAACCGCGTTCTTTTCACCTACGTTTCTGCCGTGCAGAAACCGACCGTAGGTGACGCCGAGATAAACATCCTTCGGCATTGTGTATCCGCCGCCCGCATCGAAACCGCCGTAAACCCGCTTGGTCTGATTGAAGCGATCGGGAGTAAATCCGGCACCTCCGATGTCGATGCCCGAAACCGAGCGGCTCTGCTGATATCCGCCCCAATAACTCCATCTGCCGAGCGATTGACCGACCGTGAAGTTGCCGAACACTCGATCGTTGACGGGCTTGTTGTAGACGCTGTAGCCGATTTCGCCGGAAGCGAATCCGCCCTTGCCGAACGTGACGCCGTAGAGTCCGCTCGAAAGAAATCCGGAGGACTTGAAGCCCGGCGCGAAGGGCCCGAGGTTGGTCAACGGATACGACCCCGCCGCAACACCCGCCACGCGGATCGTGAACGTTGTGTTTTCTCCGGAATACGCTTTGAAACGTGCGCCAATCAAGGTATCGGCGACGCCATCGAGCGAGTTCGCAAGCAGCTTCGTACCTGTGTATCCAGTCAGGAGATCGGCGGAGATGCGATTGGTGATGCCATACTCAACGGCCGCAAACAGTGATTTCTGGGTCAGATTCGCGGGAAGGCTGGCGTTGCTCGTTCCGGCTCGAAAGTCCCTGAACGTGTCGTAGACATAGGATATCGAGATGTTGGCGGAATTTTTGCCCGGCGTCCACGGGGTGCTGTTCTGCGCGCTGAGGAGCGTCGCCGCGGTAGTGGCCAGTAAAAGGATGCGCTTCATTTCTTTGGCACCTCCCCTGTTGGCATCGCTTCGCCTTTCTTGGGCTTCTTGGCCTTGGGCGATTTGGAGCCAGGTGGATTCGGCCTCGGCGGATTGTAGGGTCCGGAGGCGAGGAGAGAAACGGCGATCGAGACGAGCACCGCCAGTCTGAAGATGGAAAGCATTCGAACTAACCTCGTAATGATGCGGCTCTGCCGCTGTTGTGGACGTATTCGCCTACGCTGGCAGGAAAGTTACGGAGTCCGTGGCGTTCGCGGTGCTGCGACCGCCGCGCCCTTTGCGGGCTGGCTTCTTTTCTGTGCGCTGCGGGCCGCTGTATTGTCCTTGTGGTTGAGTTTCACCTGGACGAGAAGACCAAAGTTCGCACCGGTGCTCAATACCTGGGCTTCTTCGCTGCCGCTCAGCCGAAAATCGCAGCCGCGTTCCTTCACCTCTTTCAAGACAGCCTCCGGCTTGCCTTTGTTCCGGTGGAGCGATTGGAAGAATTCCTCTTTTGTCAGCGCTTTCCACCTTGCGGCGAAGGCAGTTGAAAGCAGAATACAGACGAGGATGACATTTCGGAACAGCGACACGGGTTTTGCCTCTGCCAACCTATTCGCTCGAAGGGTTAGATTTGGTTACGGTGAGTGTGTGATCAGTACTCGAGCTTGCCCTTGTACTGTAGGTCTTTTAAGGAGAACTCGACGTTGCGGTAAGGATCCGTCACCCCGGGTACTAAGAAAGCGAAGAAGATCGACTTGTCCGAAGGCCCTAAAGCTGGACGTTTGAAGACGAGCCTCAAATAGGGATCCGACGACGACGGCGGGAAGTGCGTGAGCAGCGGATAGTTCTTCTTGCCGATCCGCATTTGCGTATCTTTCTGCATGCGGCTCACCATCACCCCATCGGAAAACTTCTCGCGTTCCTGGATCTTTACGGCCAACACGATGTAGCCGCCCTCTTCCATCATCGTGAGGTATTCGGCGAAAGACGCATCGGGCGCACCGGTTCGCTTCTGAAACGCGCGCTGGCGCCTTTCGGCCCCGCGCATCGGCAATGCGGAAGCGAGATGCGCCTGCAGCGGGTCTCCACGCACGCGCAACGTCCTCGACCAGGGTGAACCCTCGAAGATTGACCGCACTTCTTCCACCGTCCAGTCTTCTACTGGTTTGGAATCCCAAAATCCACCGGCGGCGGCGAGCAGCAGAAAGGGAACGAGATTCATACAATTGTTGAATAACATGCCTGAGACCACTTATCGAGGACGCAGCGCCGCCTGCATCGAAAATTCCCACTTGCGCGTCACCGTTTTGGTAGAGGGTGGACACATCGCCGAAATCTTTGTGAAAGAGACCGGAGTGAATCCCTTGTGGACTCCGCCCTGGCCGACGATCGAGCCTTCCCATTACGATTTGGCGAAACATCCCGAATATGGCGCCGATTCCGAAAGCAAATTGCTCGCGGGCATCCACGGACACAACCTCTGTTTGGATCTGTGGGGCGCGCCTTCCGCGGAAGAAGCGGCTGCAGGCATGACGGTGCATGGCGAAGCGTCCGTCGTCCGCTACGACATCGTGACCGGGCCGGGCCCGCTGATGCTTTGCCAATGTGTGCTGCCCTGCGCGGGGCTCTCATTCGAACGCAAGCTGGAACTGGATGGATCGACGCTGTTGTTCGCGGAAACAGTTCGCAATTTGACGCCATGGGACAGGCCTGTGGCGTGGACGCAGCATGTGACCCTGGGTCCACCGTTTTTGCGGCATGGGCAGACCGGGTTCCGGGTTCCGGCGACGCGATCGATGACGTATGAGGGCGATGTTTTCGACTGGCCGACATTGGGCGGTGAGGACCTGCGGGTATTTACAAGCACTGAGGTTTCCGGCAAGTTCTCGACGCATCTGTTGGATCCGGCACTTGACCGCGCCCATTTCGTGGCGTGGACTCCAGAATGGAAGACTGTGATTGGCTATCGCTGGAATCGCGCGGACTTTCCGTGGATCGGCGTTTGGGAAGAGAATCGCAGCCGCACGACTCCACCGTGGAATGGCGAGACGATTACGCGCGGTATGGAGTTTGGCGTGTCCCCAATGCCGGAATCGCGCCGCCAGATGATTGACCGCGGGTCACTGTTCGGGGTCCCGGGATACCGTTGGATTCCCGCGCGGTCGAAGGTGACGGTGCACTACGAGGCGTTTGCGCGCAGGGCCGAGGTGTTGCCAGTGGAAGGATGTTAAGGGGCGAAATAGCCGTTGATATCCAGGATCAAGTGCGTGCGTTCGGTGACGAAGGCGGAGATGCCTCCGTTGAGCCCTGCGGGGACGATGGCGGCGTTTGAGGTCAAGGCTCCGTCGACGGCGTTCAGAGTAGAAACCGCAGGCCGGGCAGATCCCGCCGGATACAGCGTCAGGTATCCGAGGATCGCGGAAGGCAGCACGGTCGCATTCACCGAGTAGGCTTTGGCGTTGGAAGGCGATCCGCAGGGCACCGCGAAATCGCGCGTGGAAACGGCGTTCATGATCGAGTCGGGCGAACGTGTATCGGCGATGCGGCAGGGCGGGAGCGTGCGGAAACTCAACGCATTGGCTTGGCCGGGCGGAGCGAAGTAGCCGGTGACATCCAGAATCATCTCGGTCGAGTCTGTGGCGTAAGCGTTGATCTCGCCGGCGCTACCTGCGGGCACGATGGCCATGTTCGCAGTGACGGTTCCGGTGAGTGCGTTGAGAGTGGAAACGATGGGGCGCGTGGAGTTGAGTCCGCCGGGCCAGAGCGTGAGGAATCCCAATGATGTCCTGGGCACGACAGTGACGTTCAGCGCGTAGGCCGTGGCGGTGACGGGCACGCCGCATCCGCCAGCGTTGGCGACTGCGAAGCCGCGGGTGACTTGCGCTTGCAGCGCGCCTCCGCTGAGGCGAGTGTCCGCGATTCGGCAGGGCGTCACGGCGTAGAAGGATTGGCCAACCGTGGTCGCTGGTTTCGGAACGAAGACACCGTTGACATCGATGATGACGTCGGTCAGATCGGTGGCGAACAGATTGATGGATCCGTCTAAGTCGGCTGCGGGGACAATCGCGGCGTTGGCTTTAATGCGTCCGTCGAGGGAGTTCAGCGTGGAGACGATGGGCTGTGTGAGTCCGCCGGGCCAGATAGTGATGTATCCAAGTGTGGCGCGGGGAACGACGGTGATGTTGAGCGAATAGGCGGCGGCGCTGGCGGGCATTCCGCAAGACGAGCGCATGGGGAAGTTCCGAGTGCCTTGCAGTGCGGGTCCGCCGAGAGGGCCGTTGGCGTTGCGCGTGTCGACGATGCGACAGGGTGCGACGGGCAGGAAGTGGAGTCCGGTATCGACGGCGAAGATCGCGGTGACGTCCATTGAGGACGCGGTTGCGGTAATGTTGCAGGCTGCGGATCCGGAGCAGGCCCCCGTCCAGCCCGCGAAGATGAAGCCGGCTGAGGGGTTTGCGAAGAGTTGGATCTGCGCGCCGATGTTGGGGTTGGTGAAGCACGGCGATGTGGAGCAGGTGTAGGTTCCGCCGATGAATCCGCTGCCGCCCGCGAGGCTCATGCGCAGCAGGCCCTGGGTTGAGACTTGGGGTTGCGTCGGCACAACGACCTTCAGCACTTGGCGAATGACGGCCGAGCCGAAGCCCGCTGGTTGCCGAATGGTGAGGATCGCCTGCCCAGCGGCAACAGCGCGCACACTCGCGGGCGATGAGAAAATCGCTGCGGAACTATTGGTGTTGTTGATCGTTGGCACGGGCGCGGCGCTGGGGTCTGAGAAAGCCTGAATCGCGAGAGACAAGCCCGTAATGGGGTCGACCGGTCCGATCGCCAGAAGCGGCTGGGAATCACCAGCGGTGAGTCGGATCTCTTCCGCGGACCAGAAGAAGCCCGCTGGATACAAACGCAGAGTTGTAGCGACCGGCGCGTATCCAGGGATGTTCACCGTGATGCTGCCCTGTCCAGACTGGGCCTTGCCGTGCACGCGGAAGGGGATGAGTCGACGGCCATTGGCGGGTTCGACGATGGTGGAAGCAAGTCCGCCACCGGATACTCTTTCCAGTTGAATGAGGTCGGGCGTGGAGGTGGAGATGGTCACGTTCTCGGTGGAACCGACGGGCAAGGCGATGGTGCGAGTTTCCACCAGTCCGTTGCCGAGATAAAACGGTTGCAACTGAAAAGCCGCGCGTGCAACGCGAACGGTGATCGGGTTGGTCACGTACCGGAAACCCGCGGGTGGACGGATGGTGATAAGCGAGGTTCCTTCGGCGAGCCCGGAAAGAGTGAGACGATAGCCAGACGCTGGAGTGGGCACCACGGAAGGATTGCTGCTCTCAAAGGTGGGTGCAGGAGATCCAGAGAATGGCTGGGGAAGGACGTCGAGAGTCACTGTTTCGGCAAGCCTCAGATCGATAACCGCCGGAAGAGGACTGCCGTTCAGCGAGACTCCGTAGTTGCCTTCCACGATCCGAACAGTTCGGGTCACGGCCGCAGGAGTTCCATTGGTGGACATCTCGATGCCGATTTCGGATCCGATCGGGGCGTCGGATTGAGTGTCGATATTGTACTCGCCGATTCCTGGCAAGGTAATCTGCGCCGAGGGAGCAAGGTTCGCATTGAAGTCGCTGAGTAGGACACGTGAGGGATTCAAGGAGCGAATGACGGTGGTTACACCGGTCCTCGAAGTCGTTGCCCGATCGCTGGTGCGGACGCCGGGGATCGTTTCGATGACCCGGGGCGCGCCGGTTGCTGGCAGTACGGTAACTGTGGCGCTCAGGCTTTTGTAGTTGAGGGCCGAAGCGGTGAATGTGGTGGTTCCGACCGAAATCGGCAGTATCCGAAATGACCCTCCAGGGCTGGTGTTCGGATCGGGTTGGAGCGTCAGTACATTTCCCGGTACGGCCACCTGCGGATTGCTACTGTCGATTGCGATGCGACGCGTTACGCCTGGGGTAACGGCATCTGTGAGGAAGAATATTTCGCCCGTCGCTGGATCGGTGGCTTGGACGCGAACGCTGGTCAAACTGTTGGAGAAAAGCAGCGCAGGAAAGGGGGCCAAAGGCTGGAGTTCTGGTTGAGCGCAGCGAACCCGCATGGAGCTATCGCCCAAACCTGCGGATGAGACGGTGATGTTGGCTTCTCCATCGTTGGTGAGGCACTCGACATGGAGTTCGCGCGGGATGTCGTTCGAGCCGGCAAACCACTCGAAGGCATCCTCGGTGACGGCGGGGCCGCTGCGGAAGAACGTGATTCTGACGCGTGAGCCGTCGGACGACCGCGCGGTGGCGCGTCCGGAGGGCTTCGGATTCCCGAGATCTCCCACGCCGATGGATACAGCCAAACGGCTATCTCGGGCACTGAAGACGGCAATCGGCAACCCGACCAATCCGATGCTGAAGCGGGCGTGGAAGCCGTCATTCGTTCCGAAGCGACGGGGTTCCAGAATGCCGATACCCGTTCCGGGAAGGTCGATGGAAGTTGTGATTCCTCCAACGGAAACGAAACCGGGCCGGACATCGCCGAGCGCTAGAATCTCGTCGTCGCCGGATCCGCCGTAGTACGCGACGTGCCGGGCAACGCCTGTGGAATCATACTGAGCGAAGAGCGCGTCGGTGCTTCCACCTCCGAAGCCATTCTGTGAGGGGTTGCGCTGGGCGAGATTGGTTGAGGTGGTGCGTCCGCCGACGTACGCATTGCCGAGGCTATCGGCGGCGATGGAGAGTGCCTCGTCGGATCCGTTGCCGCCGAGATAGGTGGAATATCTGAGGCTGGCGAGATCGCCGCTGAGGGTCGCGTAGAAGGCGTCGAGCGGGCCGCCGCCGAAGCTGGCTTGGGCGGGCTGTTGGAGCGGGAAATCAACCGAATTTGTGCCGCCCGCGGCGTAGATGAGGTTTCTGGACGGTGACCAGGCGAGTGCCTGCACACGATCCGATCCGTTGCCGCCCAGGAGAATGGCGGATTGAAGCGTGATAGCAGACCCAAGAGCGATGTCGGCGTAGCGGGCAAAGAACGCATCCGATGGGCCTTTGCGTGTGCCCTGAAGCGAAGGGAGGGTGGGCGATGAAGTTTCGCCGGCGATGACGTATTCGTCGCGTGACGAAAGGGAAGCGATGATCGCGAGGCCGTGATCGTCTCCGGTTCCGCCGAATCGATGCAGCACAGAAATCCCCAAGGTGTAGGATTGATCGGATCTGAGCCTGATGGATCCACTGGCAAGGAACGCGTCGAAGCCTCCGGCGGGGGGTTGGTTGACGCCGATCGGAAAGTCGCCACCGCTGTTGGTGGATCCAGTGAAGGCGAACCTTGCGGCAGTGGTCATGATTGCAGTGATTCGATCTTCGCCTGCGCCGCCGAAGTAGGTGGCCATGCCTGCCGCGGGATGCCAGAGGAAGCCGTCGGTTGCGCCACCTCCGAAGTTCCTTCGAATGTTTCCATCGCTAAGGGCAGCACCCTTGGTTGGCAGGTCGATGGAGTTGGTGGTTCCGGCGATCATGGGTTGGTTGTCCACATCCGAAAGATCGCAGTTGGCGGCGACTTCGTCGCCCGATCCGCCCATGATATAGGTGATGCCGTCACGGCGGTAGAAGACGTCTTTGCCGTGGCGCAGGGCGATCGGAGCACCGGGGAAATCGATGGACGTAGTGGTTCCGGCAACGGAATTGCGGGGGCCGACCGAAGAGATGGAGTCGTCGCCGATGCCTCCGATGTAGTCGCGGGACTCGATGACGGGATCGATGACGAGGGGTTCGTTCTTGTCGTAGGCGGCGATCTCGAATCCGAACGTATTGGGAGCGATTTGCTTGAAACGTCCGTCGATGATTTTGTTGTTTTGGAAAACGATCGGTTTATGCTGGCGCGTTGTTCCGAGGATGACAAGGTCGCCGGTTTTGGGATCGATGTGGGCTGCTTGCGCCCTGACCCGTATGCGTGAGGGATCCGCGCCGGGCGCGAGTACGAGATCGTATTCCAGTTGATTTTTGCTGTTGCCGTACAGGACGAGATCGATGCCCGGATAGATGTTTTTGCGCGTCAGTTTCTGGAAGGAATCGAGCGCTTGGGCATGCTGCTTAGGGTCGCGTCCAATCATGTAGTAGGTCTTGTGTCCGGTGGGATCGAGTCCTTGCCAGTTGGCCTGGGGGTTCGCGTTTTCGAAGGAGAATCGGACGGCAGGCAACTTTTCGCGATGTTCGCGATAGAGGATGATTTCCTGCGCGGTGGCGAAGACGACTCCGTTCGCGGTGCGGGCGAGGAATTGCACCCGCGGATCGGTTTGGCCACGATTGGATTCGAAGGTGATGGATCCGAGGGCCGGGATCGTAGCCAGCAAAAACCATGCAAACATAACTGAGTTTGCATGGTATCGCGTTGCCCGCCAGACGGGCGATACTGTTCAAGTGCTTGCGAGCGAGAGGACGGTATGGATCAAGGCGCGAAGTAGCCGTTAATATCCAGGATCAGGTGCGTGCGTTCGGTGACGAACGCGGAAATGCCCGCGTTCAACCCCGCAGGCATGATCGCCGCATTGGACGTGATGGCGCCGTCGACGGCATTCAAGGTCGACGCCAGAGGGCGCGTTACGGCCGTCGGGAACAGCGTGAGGTATCCGAGTGCCGCGCTGGGGGCAACCGGTGCGTTGGCCGAGTAGGCTTTCGCTTGCGGCGGCGCGCATGCAAAAGGCAGGTCGCGGACCGTGCCTGGCAGGAGTGCATCTCCGCTCGATGGTAGTCGTGTATCGATTAAGCGGCAGGAAGCTTGAGGGTAGAAGAGTAATCCTTCGGGCACCCGCGAGGGGCGAAGTATCCGGAGGCATAGGCGCTCACGTTACCGCTGGCGGCTATTAAAGGAACGATGGCCATGTTGGCGTTGTCTGTTTGCCTTGCGAGATCTGCTTTCCGCCGCGATTCTCGCCTGGGGTGACGCCTCTCCCGTTAAGTTCGTCGAAAACGAGCAACTCGTCGACTTCGAAATCCGAGTCCAAGCTTCGACGCAATGTACGGCCAACGGTTGTGTGCTCGCGAGCGCGTTCTTCCCTGACGCGGGGCAGCATTCGCTTCTCATCTATCCATCGATGTTCGAGCAATCGCCGAAGGAACGCGTCGATACTCTCATTCACGAGATTTGACACGTTTTCGGCCTGCGGCATTTTTTCGCGAACTTGGAGACCGGCTTTCCAAGCCGACCGTTCGGCGAACAGGCGAAGTTCACGATCATGAACTACGGCGCCGATAGCGAACTCACGGATGCCGACAGGTCCGATCTCAAGGCACTGTATGCGTCGCTGCGGCGACGCCGGAGGTGGCTCCTTTTGCCGCCGCATCTCCAGGCGCTGCTTTGAACGTTGCTCCCGCTCTGCGGATTGGACAGGTGCTTGCTTCCACACAGCAACTCTTGAAGATCGCTTCAGACCTATCACTGGCGGGTCGCCCACCTGTTGTCCGATAGTTTAATCAAAGCGCGCGAGCATCCGGCCCACGGACTCGCGCGTTTGGTTTCCGGTCTTGCCTTAGTTGTGGATCTCTTGCAGGCTCCACACCCGGATCGGATCGCGGCTCTTCGATTCCACCGCTTCCGCCGCGGCCTTCGCGCCACTCATCGTCGTGATGCACGGCACGCGCGTCGTGATCGCGGCACGGCGAATCGCTTTCTCATCCGCGAATGAATGCGTGCCCGTCGCCGAGGTATTGATGACCAACTGAATCGAGCCGGCCTTCAACAAATCCACCGCATTGGGACGCCCTTCGTTCACCTTGAAAACAGTCTTGCACTCGAGTCCAGCATTTTTCAATGCTTGCGCCGTACCGCGAGTCGCGTAAAGCTTGAAGCCCATCGCGACGAACTTGCGCGCGACTTCTACCGCCGCCGTCTTGTCCTTCTCGCCGACCGTGACGAACACTGCACCCTTCGAAGGCAGCGGAGTGCCAGCGCCCAACTGTGCCTTATAGAACGCCTCGCCGAAGTTCTCGCCCACGCCCATCACTTCGCCCGTCGAACGCATTTCCGGACCCAACACCGGATCCACTCCCGGGAATTTGTTGAACGGGAACACAGGCGACTTTACGAAGTACTGCTTCACCGGCAGAACGCCTGAAATCAGGCCTCCGGTGAGATGCTTGAAGTCGGTGAGTTTCTTGCCCAACATCAAGCCCACGGCGATCTTGGGCAGCGGCACACCGGTTGCTTTCGAGACATATGGCACGGTGCGTGAGGCTCGCGGATTCACTTCCAACACATAGACGATGCCGTCTTTCACGGCATATTGGACGTTCATGAGTCCAATGACGTTCAGTGCGAGGGCGAGCTTGCGAGTTTGCGTCTCGATGGTCGCGAGAATGTCTAAGGGCAGCGATGTCGGAGGCAGTACGCACGACGAATCGCCGCTATGAATACCGGCCTCTTCGATGTGTTCCATGATGCCGCTGATCAGCACGTTCTCGCCGTCGCAAAGGCAATCGACATCCACTTCCGTCGCGTCCTCGAGAAAGCGATCGATCAACACCGGGCGATCTTGCGAGAAGATCACGGCCTCTTGCATGTACTTGCGGACCATGTCTTCGTCATAAACGATGGCCATGGCGCGTCCGCCTAGAACATACGAAGGACGCACCAGTACGGGGAAGCCAAGTGTGCGCGCGATGGCGCAGGCCTCATCGGCGCTAGTGGCGGTTCCGTTGGCGGGCGAAGGAATTTTGAGATCGTCGAGCAACTTGCCGAATTGTTTGCGATCTTCGGCTAAGTCGATGCTCTCGGGCGCGGTTCCGATGATCGGAACACCGGCGCGCTTCAACGGCAACGCGAGGTTCAGCGGAGTCTGTCCGCCGAACTGCACGATTACGCCGTCGGGCTTTTCGGTGTCATAGATATTGAGAACTTCCTCTAAAGTCAGAGGCTCGAAATAGAGACGATCGGAAGTGTCGTAGTCGGTCGAAACCGTTTCGGGATTGCAGTTGACCATGATCGATTCATGGTCGAAATCCTTGAGGGAAAACGCCGCGTGGCAGCAGCAGTAATCGAACTCGATGCCTTGCCCGATGCGGTTCGGGCCACTGCCCAGAATCATGACCTTCTTGCGGTCGGTTGGCAGGGATTCGCACTCGAATTCATACGACGAGTACAGATAGGGCGTGAAGCTCTCGAACTCGGCCGCGCAGGTGTCGACACGATTGAAGACCGCTTTTACGCCCAATTGCTTACGTTTTTCGCGAACCGCAAGAGGATCGGTTCCCCAAGCCTTCGCGATACGAGCATCGGAAACGCCGTCCCGCTTCGCTTTGGTCAGCAGTGCCTTCGATGCTGTGCTGATCGATCCGCCTTCGAGCGACTGTTCGAACGCAATGATCTCGTGGATCTGCCGCAAGAACCATGGATCGATTGAGGTGAGTTCTTGCACTTCTTCGATCGTCCAGCCCTTTTCAAAAGCGTAGCGGATATAGTTGAGACGATCGGGATTCGGCGTGGTCAACCGCTGCGTGATGAGCGATTCATCGTATTTGGTCGCCGAATCGGCCTTGCCGGTTTCCAGGCTGCGCAGCGCCTTGCCGAGCGATTGCTTGAATGTGCGTCCGATGGCCATGACTTCGCCAACGGACTTCATTTGCGTTCCCAACACCGGTTCTGCGCCGGGGAATTTTTCGAATTGCCAACGCGGAATTTTGACCACCACATAATCGAGCGTCGGCTCGAAGCAAGCGGGAGTCTTTAGCGTGATGTCGTTCTTCAGTTCGTCGAGGCGGTAACCGACCGCAAGCTTCGCTGCGATCTTGGCGATGGGGAATCCGGTGGCCTTGGACGCCAGAGCCGAAGAGCGCGACACGCGCGGATTCATTTCCACCACGACCATTCGACCGTCTTGGGGATTGATCGCAAACTGCACGTTCGATCCACCGGTATCGACGCCGATTTCGCGCAGGCAAGCCAGCGCGCCGTCGCGCATCATCTGATACTCGCGATCAGTCAACGTCTGTGCGGGGGCGAAGGTGATGGAATCCCCCGTGTGAACGCCCATCGGATCAAAATTTTCAATCGAGCAGACGATGATGCAGTTATCGGCAAGGTCGCGCATGACCTCGAGTTCGTACTCTTTCCAGCCGAGGACACTCTCTTCCATCAGGACTTCTTTGACGGGCGAGAGGTCGAGTCCCAGTTCGAGAATCGCGATGAGATCTTCGCGGTTGTAAGCGATGCCGCCGCCGCTGCCGCCCATCGTGAACGACGGGCGTAGGATGGACGGATAGCCGATTTTCTGAGCGAAGGCGAGTCCGGATTCGAGCGAGGTGATCAGTTTGGAAGTCGGCGTTACCAGGCCGATTTTCCGCATCGCATCTTTAAATAAAAGACGGTCTTCAGCTTTTTTGATCGCGTCGATTTTAGCGCCGATCAATTCGACGCCATATTTTTCAAGGATTCCCGCTTCGGCGAGCGCTACGGAAAGATTGAGAGCCGTCTGTCCGCCAACGGTCGACAACAAAGCGTCGGGACGCTCTTTGCGAATCACCTCTTCGGCAAACTCCAAAGTGAGCGGTTCGATATAGGTGCGGTCCGCGAGATCCGGATCCGTCATGATCGTGGCCGGATTCGAATTGATCAGCACCACCTCGAAACCATCCGAGCGCAGCGCCTTGCAGGCTTGCGCGCCGGAATAGTCGAATTCGCAGGCTTGGCCGATGACGATGGGTCCTGAGCCGATGATCAGAATACGTTTGATGTCGTTGCGTCTGGGCACGCTATATTTTCCCGTCGATCAATTTGCGAAAGTCGTCGAATAGATAGTGCGAGTCGTGCGGACCGGGCGCGGCCTCGGGGTGATATTGCACGCAGAAGACCGGATGCTGCTTATGGCGGAAGCCTTCGAGTGTCTGGTCATTCAGATTGATGTGCGTGAGTTCGATATCGCCCGAAGGCAGCGAATCGGGATCCACCGCAAATCCATGGTTTTGCGCGGTAATTTCCACTTTATTCGTGCGGTAATTGAGCACCGGATGGTTGCCGCCGCGATGTCCGAATTTGAGCTTAAAGGTTTTGCCGCCGCAGGCGAGGCCGAGCACTTGATGTCCGAGGCAGATGCCGAACATCGGGATGTCTTTTTGGATCAGGGCATGTACGTGAGCTGCCTGATTTTCCAGGGGTTCCGGATCGCCGGGCCCGTTGCTGAGAAAGACACCGTCGGGCTTGAGGGCGAGCACATCCTCGGCGGTGGCCGAAGCGGGTACGACCGTGACTCGGCATCCGATCTGTGCGAGCCTGCGCAGAATATTGCGCTTGATCCCAAAGTCGAAGGCCACTACGTGGCGATCGATCGCATGAGCAGGCGCGAGAATTTCCGAAGGCGAGCACTGCGTGACTTGCTCGGTCCACTCATAGGAGGCTGTGGTCGACACGCGCGAAGCAAGGTCGAGGCCGACCATCGAAGGCGATTTGCGGGCTTTTTCGACAAGCGTGGCATGGGGTTCGCCGCAGGTGGAAAGGCATCCGCGCATCACGCCCCGGCTGCGCAGGTGGCGAACCAGCGAGCGAGTATCCATATCGCCACCGATCGGGATGCCGTTGCGCGTCAGAAACTGCTGAGCGGTTTCGTCAGAGCGCCAGTTGCTGGAAATCGGAGAAAAGTCTCGAACGATGAGGCCTTCGATGAAGGGTTTGGGGGATTCGTCATCTCCGGCATTGGTGCCGTAGTTGCCGATTTGAGGGTTGGTAAGAACGATGATTTGTCCAGCATACGAGGGATCTGTGAAGATTTCCTGGTATCCGGTAATGGATGTATTGAAGACGACTTCGCCGCAGCGCTCGACAGGCGCACCAAAGCTAGCGCCTTCGAAGACTGTTCCGTCCTCCAAGGCAAGCACCGCTTGATTCAATTCCTCTTGTTCCTCCGAGGTTGGGGTGTGGGGGAGTAACCCATATTGAAACACGCGAGCCGTGGTTTCGGCAACCGTCTTCGCCAGTACGCGGTGAAAGAAAGTTTACTCTTGGGTGAGTCACTTTCCTCCTGGTTTTCCATATTAAGAGCATGCGACCTCTTCTGCTTTCACTTTGCCTCTACACGGCAACGATTTCGGCCGCCCGCTTCACACCCGGACTCTACCTCGAACCCAATCACGGACAAGTCGATCCGACGGCAAAATTCCTGGCACGTCACGGACGCCACACTCTTTTTCTAACCGACAAGGGCGCGATCAGCGTCCTGGACGGAAAGGACGTAATCCGCATGACTCTCGCCGGAAGCAAGGGTGCTTCCGCGATCACAGGCGCTGATCTCCAACCAGCACGCTCCAACTACCTGAACTTGGATTCCAAAGCAAAAGATGTCTTCGACGTGCCCCACTATGGCCGCGTTGTGTTGCATGACGTCTATCCGTCGATCGATCTGGCCTTTTACGCCAATGGCGCGGATCTCGAATACGACTTCATTCTCAAGCCAGTCGCGGATCCTGCAAAGATCCAGATCGACTTCAGCGGTGCCAAGCCGGCCATGGCTCCGAATGGCGATTTGGTGTTGAAGACCGCCTCAGGCGAATTGCGCCAGCACAAGCCCCGCGTCTACCAGACCTCCGCGGGACGCCAAGTGGAGGTCCGTTCACAGTACAGGATCCGTGGAAGCAGGATGGCATTCGCGATTGCCGCCTACAATCCGTCCGTGGCGTTGATCATCGATCCGCCGACTACCTACACGACTTACCTTGGGGGTTCGGGCTTCGATGGAGGCTTGGGCATCAGGACCAATGGTGCGGGTAACGCCTACGTGCTGGGTGAAACCAATTCCACCAACTTTCCGAGGACCGCGAATTGAAACACGACCGGGCCACGGGGAGCAAGCCGCAGCGAAAATGAGACGGCAATGTGCCAACATCCGCACAGGCGTATGTGATGAATGCAACGATGGTGCCTCCAGGAGTGTTTGGGTTTCTGACACTGTCCCCGAATGGGGTCAACAGGCCGACGGTGTCGACTTTGAATGCAATCGATGGGGCGTTGACGTCGAATGCGGCGATCCTACCGGCGGGAACGGGTGGGGGATCCGGGTTTGTACATCGGATTCCACGCACATGCTGCTGGATATTAGCGGATACTTCGCGCCGTAAGTGCCTCGAGACCGCCGGACCTACAAGTTCGGCGGTCTCGGGTTTATCATGATGTTTGGTTCCGGCTTCGCTGGGTTAGGGATCTCTTCGGCAACGGTGACTCGCGAACAGAGGCGTGGCTGAGTCATCGGATATCGGGGGGGTAGTTCTCCAACCGGGTAGGCTCTCCGGTGGACAATCTGAGGCGGATCCCCACACAATCGATGCGAGTTTTCAAGTGTTTTGCCGCAGTATGTGGATATGTGGATCCTCTTGCTGGGCCTGATTTTGCCGTTGACTCCCGCTTTGGCGTTCGAGAAAACCACCGGTAGTCGGGTTTCGTACCTTGGCGGGACGTTGGCGCAGTTTTCGCAAGGTTCCCAGGGCGCACTCGATGCCATCGATCAGGATTTCTTTGTTTTCTGGACCCGAAAGCAGAATCTACGGGTTCCCTACACCCGCATCAACTTGCTGGAGTACGGGCAGAAGGTCGGCCGACGGGTGGCGATGGCGGTGCTGATCTCGCCGATGTTCGTACTTTCCAAGAAGAAACAGCATTTTCTCACCGTTGGCTATCAGGACGACGCAGGGAAACAGCAGGCGATGGTGTTCCGAGTGGACAAGTCGGATATCCGGACGGTGCTGGTGACGCTCGAGGCGCGTACGGGATTGAAAGTGCAATATCAGGACGAAGATGCGCGACGGGGAGGTAAGGGATGACGCTGGCCTTGATGTTGTTTCTCGTTGTTGAGCCGAAGCAGCCAGTGGAGCAACTGCTGCAGGTTCGCAGGGTGTATGTCGACCGGCTCACGGGTGGGGCCGCTGCGGATGCGATCCGCGACCTGATGATCGCCAGTCTGCAGAGCTCGCAGGTGTTTCAGGTGACTGAAAACGAGGAACGCGCCGATGCCTTTGTGCGGGGTTCGGCGGATCAGCAGACATATACGGAACTGCATGATTCGAGCGAGGGTGTGACGGGGCGGCTCTCGCTCGGCCGGGGGCGTGGCGGTGGTTCGACACGTACGGCGAGGGAGACGGATAACATGGGCTTGTCGATTGCTGAGCACGAATCTTCCAGGATCCAGGAGCGGCGGCAGGAGGCGATGGCGTCGGTGCGCATTGTGCTCAAGAACGGCGATGTCATCTGGTCGACGACGCAGGAATCGATGGGCGCGAAGTTTCGGGGGGCGAGTGCGGATGTGGCGGAGAAAGTCACCAGGCAGTTAACGGCCGATCTGGAACGGCTTCGGAGGGTGGCTCCGAAGTAGGCTTGCACGCGGATCGCTTTTTCAACGTCTATATTGGAAGAGTAGGTCCATTCATGAATCGCCCAGTAGCTACCACCGACGACCGTCGGCAGATATCTCGTCGAGCCCTCCGCCGGGGCTTTTCGCTCATCGAATTGCTCATCGTCATCGCGATCATCCTGATCATCGCGGCGATAGCCGTCCCTAAGTTCAACCAGCAGCGTATGTTGGCCAACGAAATGGCGGTTTTGCGCGAGTTGGATACGTTCTACAACGCGCAGACCCAGTATTACTCCCAGTTCGGCAAGTATGCGACGGTGTTGACGGAAATGGGGCCGCCCACCAGCGGGGCATCGGGTCCGAATGGCGCGGATCTGATTCCGAAACTGTTGGCCGAGGGTTCACACAACGGCTATAAGTACACACTGACGGGCACGGCAAGCACGTTTGGCATCTCGGCGATTCCCGAGAGCTTCGGGAACACCGGTCGGCGCACGTTTTTTATGGATCAGTCGAAGTCGGTGAAACAGAACTGGTCGCAGGAACCGGCGACGGCACAGAGTCCGGAACTGCGGTAGTGACTTTGGAAATCAGCCCCGCGGATCTCAAGATCAAACTCGCTCTCGGTGCCGAGTCTAAAATTGCGCTCGTCGACTGCCGGGAGGCATGGGAACATTCGACCGCCTCGATATCTGGCGGCGAACTGATCCCAATGAACACGATCCCACAGCGTTTGCAGTACCTTGAGGATCTTGCAGACGAGGCGACGGTGATTGTTTATTGCCATCACGGAGTGCGTTCGCTGATGGTGATAAACTGGCTTCGCGAGCAGGGCCTAAAGGATTGCCTGAGTCTGGCCGGCGGCATCGACCGCTGGAGCATTGAGATCGACTCGACCGTCCCTCGCTACTAGAGGTCTCATCGAGTGAATTCCCGCAGAACTTTCCTCATGGCGTCCGCGGCTACGGCAGCTGCCAGCCAACTGAAAGCCGCCCCCAGCGACAAGGTCCGAATCGCGGTACTTGGCGTGAACGGCCGCGGCAAAGACCACATCAAGGGCATTATGAGCCAGCCGGATGCCGAAGTCGCGATGCTGTGCGATCCGGACGGTGAGCTTCTCGAAAAACGCGCGGGCGAGTTCGAGAAGACTTATGGTAAGAAACCCTTCATCGAGCGGGATCTGCGCCGCGTCTTCGAAAACAAAGAGATCGACGCGGTCACCATCGCCACGCCCAACCACTGGCATGCGCTCGCCACGATTTGGGCCTGCCAGCATGGCAAGGACGTGTACGTTGAAAAGCCCGGTGCCCACAATGTTTTCGAAGGTCGCAAGATGGTGGAGGCGGCGCATAAATACAAGCGTATCGTGCAGCATGGCGTTCAGTTGCGCTCGTCGGAAGCGCTGCAGGAAGCCGTAAAATTGCTTCGTGATGGCGTCATCGGTGACGTTTACATGGCGCGCGGCTTGGTCTTTCGGTGGCGTCCTTCCATTGGCAAAAAAGGTACGGAAACTGCGCCGGCCACCCTCAATTGGGATACCTGGCAGGGACCCGCGCAGGAGCGCGCCTTTACTCGCCGCCTCGTCCACTACAACTGGCACTGGCATTGGGATTACGGCAATGGTGACGTCGGCAACCAGGGGATCCACGAGACCGATATGTGCATGTGGGGGCTCGGCGTTGACACTTTGCCCAACAAGATTACTTCCATGGGTGGTAAGTTCCTGTTCGACGACGATAAGGAAACACCTGAGGTGCAGACGTCGCTCTATCACTACCCGGATCGAAAGAAGATGATCCAATTCGAGGTTCGGCACTGGATGACGAATCGCGAAGATGGCGCGGATGTCGGCAATCTGTTTTACGGATCCAAGGGTTACATGGTGATCAAGGGTTACGACACGTTCGAGACCTACTTGGGCCAGAAGCGTGAGCCGGGTCCCAAGGGCAAGAAGGGCGGCGATCACTTCGCCAACTGGATTAAGGCGATCAAGAGCCGTAAGACAACCGATCAGAATGGTCCGGTGGAGACTGCGCATTTGGCGTCCTCACTGGCGCATTTGGGCAACATCTCGTATCGCCTGGGCAGACAGTTGGACTTCGATCCGGCGAAGGAAAAGTTCAACGGCGGGGACGCGGAAGCCAATGCGATGCTATCTCGAAAGTACCGCAAGCCGTTCATTGTGCCGGAGAAGGTTTAGTTCGCTCTCGCAGTGTCGAATTCCCGGGCAGAACCCACCGAAAGTGGGCGAAGTCCGGGATTTCATGGATCGGACGAGAATCCAAGATGAGTGCCGCGATCTGGCCTGGCAACCCCAATCGTCCGTCGGCATCCCTGCTCGACCATCTGGGACAATCTCCGCAGGCCAGGAATCAGTTGTAGGCCCCTGTTCGAATCCATTGCGGGCCGATGCCAGCGAGACGGCTTGAAGCCAGCGTGCTCGATGCTCATACGATGGGTCCGCCAACCCTCCGCCCGGCCAAACGTTGTGCATAAGGTGCCGCGATCTTGTCCGGGTATTGATTGGTGAGGGCTGCGAGAATCTGGTTGAAGCGCCACCTTGACCGCCGTTTTTCGATACCCTTAGAGTTCCCGGCATGAAAAAACTATGGGGCGGACGCTTCAGCGAGATCGCTGACGAGTCCCTCGACAACTTCTGGAACTCTATCGGCTTCGATCACCGCCTCGCCCGTTACGACATCCGCGGCAGCATGGCCCACGCGGCGATGCTCGCCAAACAGGGCATTATTCCTGAATCCGACAACGACAAGATTCAGGCGGGCCTCCGCGAAATCCTCACCGACGTCGAAGCCGGCAAGATCGAGTTCTCGCTTACCGACGAAGACATCCACATGAACGTCGAGCGGATCCTGCATGAGCGCATCGGCCCGGAAGCCGCCGGCAAACTGCACACCGCCCGCAGCCGCAACGATCAGGTCGCCACCGACATGCACCTGTTCGTCCGCGACGAAGCCTGTCGCGGAACCATCGAACTTCTCCACGGCTTGCAACAAGCCCTGCAGGAAAAAGCCGTCGAATACGCCGACGTCATCATGCCCGGCTACACGCATCTGCAGCGCGCGCAGCCGGTGTTGTTGGGCCATCATCTGCTCGTCTACTTGTGGATGCTGCAGCGCGACATCGGCCGCCTCGAAGACTGCTACAAGCGCGCCAACGTCTGCCCACTTGGCGCAGGCGCGATCGCCGGGACCACCTTCCCCATCGATCGTCAAGCCACCGCCGACGCGCTCAACTTCGCGACCATTTACCCCAATTCGATGGACGCCGTCAGCGACCGCGACTTCGTCATCGAGACCCTCTTCTGCAACGCCCTCATCGCCGGACATCTGTCGCGCTTCTGCGAAGAGATCATTCTCTGGATGTCCAATGAATTCGGCTTCGTCGCGCTCTCCGACAAGTACTGCACCGGCAGCAGCATGATGCCGCAGAAGAAAAACGCCGACCTCGCGGAACTCGTCCGCGGCAAAACCGGTCGGGTCTACGGCTCGCTCATCGCGATGCTCACCGTGCTCAAGGGCGTCCCGCTCACCTACAACAAAGATTTTCAGGAAGACAAAGAGGGCCTGTTCGATTCCGTCGATACCGTGCAGCGCTCGCTCTTCCATCTCACCGGCATGGTGCGTACGATTCGCGTCAACGCGGCTGTAACCCGCAAGGCCGCCTCTGCCGGATTCCTCAACGCCACCGATGTCGCCGACTACCTCGCCAAGCGCGGCGTTCCGTTCCGCGAAGCGCATGAAGTCACCGGCAAGCTCGTCGCCTACTGCCTCAAGCACGGCAAAGAACTCGACCAGCTCACTCTCGAAGTTCTTCAACAATTCCACCGGAATTTCGACCACACCGTCTACGCCGACATCGACCTCGACATCGTCGTCAACCGCCGCAATTCCGCAGGCGGGACATCTTCCACGCAAGTGCAGGCGCAGTTGCAACAAGCCACCGCCGCACTCGCCGAAACCTCCGCCTGGCTCACCACCCGGCCCCTTTTAGGCACCTCAAACAACACAATTGGCACACTCCTCCA
>CAZCPL010000012.1:0-16561 GCA_964500255.1 uncultured Solibacteraceae bacterium
GAGAGGGTCCAGTTATGGCCAATGGAAGCACTTTGAACGCGAGTATCACCGAGACCAGGATCGGAACCCGGGGCCGGCCCAACTGCCTCGCCGAAGACACCGGTACCGCCCGACAAGGCATTCATCACGCCGTAGCGACCGAAGAAGGTGTGGTTCGCGCTGGGGTTGAAGTTGATCTTGAAGTCATTGTACGAGCGTTCAAACAGCGGGGTGGCTGAGGCGGCGAAGTTATTGACTTCCGCACCCGCGACGTTCGAACCCGGAATGAAGCCCAGGATACGGGTCGCAATCGGGCTGATCCGCGAGGTGGGGATGATGTTGCCCGCAAACGGTGTACGTCCGGTTCCGTTGGCTTGGTTTCCGGTCTGGGGATCGAAGATGAGCGTCGAGACGCCGCTGAAATTTCCCGCGCGGAGAGGAGCCGTCGGCACCGAATAGAGACCGAACGATCCCTGGCCCTGACGGGTGTCGTCATAGCTATAGAAGAAGAACAGTTTGTTCTTTACGATTGGTCCCCCGATGGTTGCGCCGAAGTTGTTGTAGCGGCTAACCGGCTTGGCGGTGGTGGGCGTGAAGAAGAAGTTGCGGGCGCGCAAGCGCTGGTTGTCATGGAACCAGAACGCGCTGCCCCGGAATTCGTTGGTGCCGCTCTTGGTGAGAACGGTAATCGCCGCGCCGCCGGCCATACCCTGTTCGGCATCGTGCGCTGAGGTGGAAATATTCACGTTATCGACCATTTCGGCCGGGACCACATATCCTACGTGGTGTGGCAACCAGAGGTTGATGCTGGCCGAACCGTCGATACGGGTCACGTTGTTGTTAGCGTTGGTGCCGTTGATGTTGGTACGGAGCGAGCGCTGGGGCGTATCCGTCACTGAGTTCTGGAACGACGAGGGGGTCGCGCCGGGAACCAGATTGATCAGGCTCTGGTAGTTGCGCAGACCGGGAAGCGGCAGCGAAATGACCTGTTGCGAGCTCAGTTCGGTGTGCGTGTCGGCCTTATCGGTCTGCAGCACGGCGACGTCCGCCGCGATCGAAACCGAATCGGTCACCGCGCCGACGTCCATCTTCACGTCCAAGCGGGTCACGGTGTTTGCGGAAACGGGGATATCGGTGCGCGTCATCGTCTTGAAGCCCTGCGAAGAGGTCTTCATGTCATAGACGCCGGGAATCACACTGGAGAAGGTAAAGCGGCCACCGGAATCGGACTTGTCCTCAAGCTTGAGGCCGGTGCCTTTGTTGGTGAGAGTAACGGTGGAATTGGGAATCAAACCACCTGTGGGATCTTCAACAGTTCCGACCACGGAACCGTAAAGGACCTGGGCATTCAACTCGGACGTCATACTGGCGCTAAACATCAGCGTCATCGCCGCCAGAATACGGGCGCCCGTTGAGAAGTATTTCTTCATGGAACCCCTTGTTCTAATTTGCGAAGCAGTTCGTTTACCCCTCGAAGGCGGTGCAGACGCACGTACCCTCGTGAATGTAAACCTACGTTAAATTGTACACTGCTGGGCGGGGGATTGAAAGAGGGATTTCTACGCTAACTAAAAAATGTTAACTTCCTGGTTGAGTTCGATGGTTCCGGGAGGAGCTCCGTTGATGCTCGATCTGGTTACTGAATCGAAGATGATTCCGAAGTCCCCTGAAACATCGACCACCGTGATTTCGGAGATCGAAGGGCGTAGAAGAGAACGGGACAACATCGTCGCCGCTCTGCGCCAAGCCGGGTTCAGGATCTCTGGTTCCGGAGGCGCGGCCGAACTGCTGGGCATCCATCCCGGGACGCTCGCCTCGCGGATGAAAGTGCTGGGAATCGAGCGGGAAGCAAAAGGATCGCCAAACCGGCTACGGCAACCGAGGCATCTTCGTTGCCATAGAGTCCATATCGAAAAGTGACCGTTTCCCGCATCTGTTCCTGTTGACTCCGCGTGGATTACAGAATGTTCCGCTAAACGGCGACGGCACGCAGTGCGGCGGCCTGATCTTCCGCCCGCGTGTCGTTGAGAAATGTGCCGTGGGCGCTCTCGATCGCCGCCAGGTACTTGAGCTTGGTGGCGGAACGTTGAATCGGCAGGAACTGGATGTGGAAGTGCGCAGCGGCCTGCGTCCCGTTGGGAGCCTGACGCAAGGCCATCATCAACGGCAGCGGAAATCCGTACAGCGCGTCGTATTTGCGACGAACGATGCTCAGCAGATTGGCGAGTGCTCTTTGCTCGGTGGAGGCAAGTTCCGCGAGGCGGCCCACATGGCGCTTGCTGTACAGATGCACCTCCGACGGGAAGCGTCCGTAAAACGGAACGAACGCCACAAAGGCATCGTTCTCGCAGACCAGACGCTCTTTTGCGAACAGTTCGTTTTGTACAATTTCGCAGTGCAGACAGCGGCATGTCTGTACGAGAGCTTCTTGCGCGGAGGTGATTTCCTGTGCCACAAACGGCGGAACCACCGGCAGCGCGTAAATCTGTCCATGCGGATGCGGCATGGTCACACCGATCGCCTCGCCCTGATTCTCGAATACCGCGACATAGGCGATACCGTCGCGCGCGTAGAGTTCTTCTGTGCGGCTGGTCCACAGGCCGATGACTTCCAGCCAACTCACTTCGGACAACTGTGCGGGCGTGCGATTGTGATCGGGATTGTAGAGCACGACGTCGCAAGCACCGCGTGCGCCGGTTGTGGCGTACAAACCCTCGGATCCCGCGATAAAGGGCTCCTCATTCGGAGCAAACGCCGCGAAATCATTGGGATAGAGATGGACCGAGTAATTGTCCGGCACGCGGCCGGAACCGGGGCAGAAGGGACACCAATTCCGCGGCATCTGCGGACGATCCTGGCGGTGGGTCGTCACGGCGACCCACTGTTTCAGGAAAGGATGCCAACGCAGTTCGCTCAAGGCTGTATGGATTTGACAACCGGGAAGGTCACGATGTTACTGGTGTAGATGTACTGCGCAATCGTCACCTGCGTACGGGAATTGGTGGGAATGTCGCTATTCAGTTCCAGAATCACTTCATAAACGCCAACCAGACCTAGCTTCAACGCCGCTTTGATGACGTTCGCGGTGCGTCCGCCAGCGAGCGAAGACACAAATTCGATTGGGGTATTGAGTTCCGTATTGTTGAACGCCACACCGGTCACCGCGTTTTCACGGGCGGCGTCAGGGGTGACGATGCCGAGTCCCGTAGCGTAGATGATAATCTGTTCGCCGGGAACCGCGGGATTGTCTTCGGTCACGCGCGATCCCGCGACGTTGGCGCAACAGAGCGTGGCTTGCGTCACGTTCATAATGACACCCGATGTCACGCCGTTCCCCGCCGAAATGGCGATTTTGTTTCCTTCGGGGCCTTCGATCTTGGCGCGCAGGCGGATACGTTCAAACTGAACGATCGGTTCGGCGATCACCTTTTCGTCAGGGTTGCCATTGATCAATTCGATCAATTTATCGCGAACGGTCTTGTTGGTCTCGTCTTTCAAAACGGTGTACGAGTACGTGCGGTCTTCGATCCGAACCGCGGCGACATCTTTTTCTGCCGCTACACCGTCGATCAAGATGGTACCCGTCGCAAAACTTGAGGAATGATAGACCAGACCCGGTCTCGGATCGTCGCCGGATTCCGCGAAGATACCGGGATTCTCCAGCGCCACCGGCAGGTTCACAGCGGTGGTCGAAGTGACCACACCGTTCGCGCGGCGGGTGCGCACATAGAGGCTGGCCGAATTCGCGTCGAAAACCGACCAAGGCACCTGGGCCTGGATTTCGGTCGGCGAGACATACAGCAGCGGGACGCGGATTCCATCGATATAAACCTGGGTTCCACCAAGTTCGCGGGGAAGTATCGCTGCGTTTTCAGGGGCCGAAACTGTGGATTCGGAAAGATCTTTGCCGAAGATCACAATCAGTCCGCCGGGTGCGACGCGCGTTGCATCGCCGCCGCCAGCAGGCTTGCCGCCGGTCGCCGTGATGGTGGCCGCGGCGGAAAGGGTCGTTGTGACGTCGATATTGTTGCCGTCTTCCCCGGGCTTGCGCGAGGTGAGGATAATCGCTCGTGAAGCAATGTTATTGATGGCGAGAACGTTCGGATCGCCACCATCCGCATTGATCAGGTCGGTGATTTTGCGGATTACGATCGCGGGCGTATCGTCTTTTACAATCTTGTACTTGTATTCCTTGCTCGTGACGGTGCCGCCGACAGTGGTCCCGATCTTCACCGTGATTTCGTTGTCGACCGTGATGGTTCCGCCAAATTCCAGCACGCCAACGGCATAGACGTTGCGGGATGCAGCATTGCGAACGCCGTTCTGCGGCACGTCCGGGCGAGCCGGAGTGAACACCATCACGCGGCGGTCATAGGGAGTGGCAACGTAAAGATTCTCTCCGTCCCATGCCATTGAAGTGGGTGTGCGAGTTGTGTTCGGTGCGCCACGCAGAAGGTTGGGAGTGAAGAAGTCCTCAACGTCGGTGACAACGTTCTTCTCGAAGTCCGGCTGACCCAACACGAGATCGGCGGGCTGGCCATTGACCGTTGGCATTTTGTTCCAGACGAGCACGCGGTCGTTGCCGCCGTCGGCCACAAACAATCGCGTACCGTCGGACAGAGCGAAGCGGGGAAAATCCATCGTACTTCCGCAACGGGCAGGGTAGAACTTGATCGTCGCATCGGTTGCGCTGACACCGTTCGATTCGCAAAGCTTCTGCACGTTGTTCGAGAACTCGCTCGTCATGTCGGGCTGGCCAAGCACAAGATCGGCTGGCTGCTCGGTACGGGTCGGAATCGAGTTCCAAACCATGACGCGGTTATAGCCCAGGTCGGCGACAAAAAGACGGGTGCCATCGCTGGTCACCGAAACCGGATTCTTCAGGCGGTTGGCGACCGGCGCAACGGGATTCTGTTGCAACTCACGTTCGGAAGTGGTGGTGAAGTTCGCTTGGCCAAGCACGAAATCGGCGGGCGCGTCGTTGGCGGTCGGGATATTGTTCCAAACCATGACGCGGTGATTCTGCACGTCGGCGACAAAGAGACGGCTGCCTTGAATCCAAACGCCCTGGGGTCCGCGGAACGACTTATTGTCGAGGACACCGGCACGGATTGTCGTGAAGTTCGGCGCGCCGAGGACTACGCTAGCGGGGGCGTTGTTGGACGTCGGAATCGAGTTCCAGATAAGGACACGATTGTTTTCGGTATCGGCAACTACCAGACGCTGGCCGTCGGAGGCGACGTGCGTGGGCAAACGCAGAGCGGATTGGGTACGACCGAGATCGGTTTTGATAAAGTCCGCTTGGCCCAGAACGAGGTCCGCTGCGCCATAAGGAAGGTTTGGGCGACCGGTGCAGACGGGGCAACGGTTGGTTTCATCCAACCGGATCTCTTCAGTGGGTGCCGGAAAAATGCCTTTGGCGTTCTTGAAAATAAGGACTCGATTGTTGGACGGCGTGGCGGAAACGCGATTGGCATCGGCGATGAACAGCATGCCATTGGCAAAGGCCACTCCCCCCGCTGCGCCAAGCAGGCGCTCGGAAGCGCCAGGGTCCTGGGACGTAAAAGTCGGCTGACCAACGACGACGCGAGCCGCCTGGCCAGTGAGAAATTCCTGAGCGGACGCCTGAAAAGCGAACGCGATGAGCGATGCAACTAGGGCACAGTACTTCATGTTTTGTTCTGAAGCGGAGGGAAAACCTCTCTCAGTATAGCAATTGAGTGGACGCGGGCGTCTACTTTGCCGTTTCAGCGGGTTAGCGCTACGAGGGGTGTGCCGGGCACGCACAGGTGTCACGGTTCCAGCACAATCCTGGCTAAAGAGCCGACTCGGTCGACAACGAATCCGATGCCGTCATCGCAACACACAACGAGAAACAAGTGATAGCATTCTCGTCATGGACCGACGTCAATTCCTGCAAGTCTCCTCCACTCTCGGCGTGACCGCCGCCAATGCTCTCGCCGACACGCCGATGCCCATGTCTACACTCGGCAAGAGCGGACTGCGCGTTTCCAAGTACACGGTGGGCGGCTATCACATGCGAGTCAAGGGCGAGGACGAAGCCGTGCGCATTATCCATCGCGCGATCGAGTTGGGCGTGAATATGTTCGATAGTGCCGCAAAATATCACGATGGCGCATCCGACGTGGCTTACGGCAAGGCGCTCGGCTCGTCGTCGTCGACGCGGCAGAAGATCCATCTGATGTCCAAGGCCGAGAAGCGTTCGAAAGCGGATGCGATGGCGCAACTCGAAAATACTTTGAAACGGATGCAAACCGATTACCTTGACTTGTGGTGCTGCCACGAAGTGGTGACGCATGAGGAAGTGGACAAGATCTTTGGGCCTGGCGGCTCGCTCGAAGCCTTTGTACAGGCCAAGAAGCAGGGCAAAGTGCGGCATATTGGATTCACCGGGCACGCGGATCCGACAGTGCATCAGCGGCTGCTCGACGGTTACGACGGCTGGGAAACCGTGCAGCATCCGGTAAATTGCGTGGATCCGCACTATCTGAGCTTCATCGGAACAGTGATGCCGAACATCCGAAAGAAGGGCCTGGGGCTGCTTGCGATGAAGAGCAATGCGATCGGCGCGTTGACCAAGCAAGGCATCGCGACCATCGATGAGTGCTTGCGTTACACGTGGACGCAGGATATCGACACGCTCGTTTCCGGCGCGGAGACGGTGGATCAACTCGAACACAACGTGATGGTGCTGAAGACGCTGAAGAAGATGTCGAAGGCCGAGATGACGAAACTGCTGGAACGGACGGGCAAGGGTCCTGTGGGATCGAAGGTGGAATCCTATAAGAGGAAGGAACAGGCTGCAGCGAATGAACCTGTGCATCGCGACGGAGAACCCACGGAAGGATGACGCTCGCCTTTTGGCTGGTAGTTGTGGCGGCAGCGGATTTCCAGCCGCGTCCTGTACAAGTCAACGGCAAATTCGGCTACGTAGACGCCGCAGGCAAACCGGTGATAGCGCCGCAGTACGACTTTGCATCGACGTTTGCGGAAGGCCGGGCAGAAGTACGTGCTGGCGAGCGAAAATTCCTGGTCGATACGCGCGGCAAGGAGATCGTCAGTGAGCCGTTTGTCGAAATTCGGCCATTCGCCGAGGGACTGGCAGCGTTTCGCGTTACGGCTGGCTGGGGATACATGGCGCGCAACGGTCGGACAGTGATTTCCGCGCGGTTTGAATCGGCCACAGGGTTCCGAGACGGCTTGGCTGCAGTGAGAGAGAGTGACCGCTGGGGCTACATCGACAAACTCGGCGCATGGGTGATCGACCCGGCTCTTGAGAATTGCGGGCAGTTTCACGAAGGCCGCGCAGCGGCGCGTGCACCGGGATCGGACAAGGCAGGATACATCGATCGCAAGGGCCGTTGGGCCATTCAACCCACGTTCGACGAAGTGAACGATTTTGAGAATGGGCGCGCGCGGGTTCGCCGTTCGTCGAGAACTTTTGTCATTGACCGTAACGGAAAGGAACTTCCATGAGCGCTACAGCAGCAGAGAAGCAACAGAAAATCGTCGAGGCCTGCAAAGCAGCCTACGAAGCCAACAAGACGACGTGCAATTTCTTTGTCCACGCCGCTTTCTTTGGCATAACCGGCGTCACTCTCACCGGCAACGCCGATACACTGGTGGATCAGTTTTCGAGTTCCGCCGGATGGAGCGCGATCACGCGCATACAGGCAATCGCCGCCGTACAGGAAGGCTCGCTGGTGATCGCAGGGCTAAAAGGTGCCGACCATTCCGACAAACGCGTCCACGGGCATGTAGGAATCGTCGTAGCTGGAACACTCTACAGCAGACTGTATCCGCTGGTGTGGTGCGGAGGGGGTTCGCTGGGCCGCAGCGAAGGTACAAAGAGTGTCGGCGAGGTCTGGGCACGGTCGGACCGAGACAACGTGAAGTACTTCAAGTACAACAGCTACTGATCGAGCTTGGGGGCAGCGCGGCGCGCGGTCTGCATCGCTATGGCTTCCTTCGCACCGGCGTGGTTTCCACCACATCGAATCCTCAACGACGTTGACGGTGGTGGCCGCAGCGGCGGTTTTCAGTTGGAAATCCGCCGTGGCGGTGTGGCCGACGGGCATCCCGAGACTTCGACCCGCGGTTTGTACGACGCCGCGGTGATGGTGGTGAAGCCCGTCAAATACCGCCGCGGCTAGGCAGCGCGGAAATTCCTCTGTTGAATCTGCGTGGCTACTTGCGCTGCGCCGCTACTTCGAGGAGTGTTTTGTAAATCAGTTCAACGCCGGATTCAAGCGAGGAAATCGGGACTCGTTCGTCATTGCCGTGCATCCGCTTCAGATCTTCGTGATCGATCGGATAGGGATAAATGCCGTAGACAGGGATGCCGCGCATCCGCCATGCGCCGGAATCGGTTCCAGCTTGGAACAGATAAGGCGTCACCTTCGAGGTTGGATAGACTTCGGCGAGATTTTTCGCGAGAGCCCTGTAAAGTTCGTTGTCCTGCGGCGAAGGCTTGGAATTTCGCCCCTGTCGCATGTACTCTTCCATCTGCTTCGTTTGTTCGGGAGTCATTGCGCCGCGCACCCCCGACGCCGCGGAAGAAATGCTGAACTGCACGCGCGGATCTGGAATCACGGTGCGAAGTTCCGCCATGAGTTCCTCTGGCGTGGTTCCAGGGATGGTGCGGAAGTTGATCGTTGCCTCAGCGGAACCCGGAATCACATTGCCACGAAAACCGGCGTTCATCAACACAGGTGCGATGGTGTCGCGCATGATCGCGTGCAGCAAAGTATCTTCGCCGATGTACTTGTCGGCCAAGGCGACTTTGGCCGGATCGTCGGACAGCAAGTTGCGAAAGTGCGTGGCTATGGGTTCCGGCGAGACTTCCGCGAGTGCCGAAAAGAACTGACGGGTTTCCGCATTGAGTTTGACCTTCGTGTCATAGTCCGCGAGTTTGCCCAATGCTCGTGCCAGCGTGTAAATCGCATTGTCCGGGCGCGGCATCGATGAGTGCGTCGAGGTTCCCAACGCGGTGATCCTGATCGAGACGCTGTTCTTGTCCGCAGTCGAGATGCTTGCGTACAGCACCTTGCCCGACTTGTCTTTGACGATCCAACCGCCTTCGTTGAGCGCGTATTCGCAGTCGATCTTGTCCCAGTGGCGATCCGCGAGCCAGCGCGTGTTGTAGATTCCGCCTTCTTCGTCGGCTTCCGAGAGAAAGATAATGTCGCGGTTTAGGGGAACCTTGTTCTTTGCGATGTTCAAGACTGCTTGCGCGAAGACGGCGAGTCCGCCTTTGAAGTCAATCGCGCCACGTCCCAGAACGTAGCCATCTTTGACGACGCCCGCGAAGGGATCGACGGTCCACTTCTCACGCTCCACGCCGACAACGTCAGAATGCGCCGCGATGAGCACTGGCTTCCTGGTTGCGCCGGGGGCCTTGAGCCGCGCGATGAAATGCGACTTGCCCGCTTGCGGCGTGGCGACGATGTCGATCTCAAAGCCAAGCGGGGCGAAACGGGTCTTGAGATAGTCCGCTACTTGGCCTTCATTGCCTGGGGGATTGGAGGTGTCGAGGCGGATGAGTTCCACCAGCAGTTGCGCGACAGGCGGCAGTGTTTGTGCCTGTGCAAGGGCTGCGGCGAGAGCGAACGACAGAAGGACCTTGGACATAAATCTCCTCGATGGAATTGCTCATGGAATCGGGGAGCTTGCTCGGTTCACGCCGTCCTGAGTAACGGGAAAGTACGGCTACAGTGGAATAGCTTGAGCATAGGGGCTTCGAAACAGAGTTGTCAAGTTTCGGTTGCCGCCACGGTTTCGATAGTGAAATACAATCCCTTCGAACTGGCGGGCGGTGACCCATCGCGTTGTCCGTCAACCACCGCAAATCGAGTCGGATCCAACAGACTCAGGACTTCGGATAGTAGCCCGAGCGGTGGCGAATCGTCACACCGGGCCGAGTGCACCGAACCTTGATTTTGCGAAATGTACCGTCAAATTCCAGATTCGTCGATCGATACGCCAACTCGTAACTGCTACGCAACGTCTGCTCAATCTCGCGGAACGCCGGGCGCAGATCTCTCCTTTCGGCGGCAAAATATGCGCCGCCTGTATCCGCCGCGATCCGTTCCATCACTCGCGCGCCGTAGAGATTTCTTGCATCGGGTTGCCCTTTGGTGTCCGTCGCGTAGTGAATGGAAAAGATCACCGCATCCTCGGTCTGCGCCGTCTGAATCACATCCAGTAGATGATACTGGCTCGCGTTGTCCTCGCCATCGGAAAAGACAATCAGGGCGCGCCGTCCGCGATCGGCCTTCGCCAGTTTCTCGCGCGTTGAGAGATACAATGCGTCGTAAAAACCGGTACCCGCCGATCGCTTGACATACGGCCCAAGAACGGGCTTGGTGCGAGGCTTTTTTTCGTACTCTTCCATTCGGTCGAGCAGCGCTTCCGCATCGTTCTCAAAATCCGAGACGAGCCGGACATGGCTCGCGAAGGCGGTAAGAAAAGCCTTGTCCTTCGGCGACAGAATCGTTTTGAGAAACGTCTGGATGTCTCTGCGGTACTGCTTGACAAAGGCCGACTGCGAGCCGGATGCATCCATCACAAGGCCTAGCGAAAGCGGGGCATCGAGAGACCGGAGAAACGCTTCGAGCTTCTGCGTTGCCCCGTCTTCGGTGACCTCAATCTCTTCTTTGCGAAGATCGGTGACGAGTTGGCCGCTAGCGTCGCGGGCAGTGAAGGCGACGTTGACGAGACGGACTTCGGCCTTGAAGTCCTGGGCAGCCGCGACGATAAGCAAAAGGGAAGTGAGCAAGCTTGAAGTCTCCTCTATTGAGTTTGGGGCCAAGCCACGTAGCCGTGTCGCTTCTGAAGAACTCGCGGGCAACGGAGGCCGCCGCGATGGTTCCTGTTTCACTTGGTGGACCGCGTCGGCCCCTCTCCGCTTCTAACTACGCGGACTTGCGTCATCCGGGTGCATCGGATTCGAGGCAGTTCTTGGATATGATGATGGCGGGCATCGGGAGGCCCTTCGAGTGAACAGACGAGACTTGCTGAAAACTGCCGCTGCGCCTGCCGCGGGATTGACGATTCTGAGGAGCGGCATCCTGCGTGGGCAAACCGCGCCAAGCAACCGGTTAAACATCGCACTGATCGGAGTTTGGGGTCGCGGCACCGCTCACTATGCGACTCTCAAAAACGAAAACGTCGTGGCGATCTGCGATGTGAATGAACTGCGGACGAAAGAGGCGCTGCAGATCTTTCCGAAAGCGAAGACTTATTGGGACTGGCGGCGTCTGATGGATCAGAAAGACATCGAAGCCGTGATCGTCTGCACCGCGGATCATCATCATGCCTTCATCGCAAATTGGGCACTCAATCGCGATATGCATGTTTTCTGCGAGAAACCGCTGGGAATCTGCGTCGACGAAGTGCGCACCGTGCGCGCGAACTATCTGAAGCGCAAAGCGAAAGTAGCGACCCAACATGGCACCCAGCGCCACGCGTACCCTAATTTCGAACGGGTTCGCGAACTTATACTCGATGGCGCGATCGGAGAATTGCAGACCGTCCACAGTTGGGATAGCCGCCAGTTGCCGCGCCCTGGCTATCCCGCAGGCCAAGGGCAGCCGCCCTCTTACCTTCAATACGAGCAGTGGATCGGCCCGTCGCCCTATCATCCTTACAGCCCGCAATACTTCGGCGGGTCGAGCGGCTTGAACTGCCTGTTCTGGAACATGTACCGGGACTTCGGTGTCGGCCAGATGGGCGACATGGGCGCGCACACAATGGATTTGGTGTGGAACGCGGTGGACGCTGGCGCGCCGACTTCGGTCGATGTCGATTGGGACGTGAGTGACAAGTTCGATCCCAACATCTGCCCCGTCAAACTGAAGGCGATCTTTGAGCATCCCGCCAACTCATGGCGCGGACCAGTAAAGCTGGTCTGGTATCAGGGCGGGTTGAAGCCGGATTCGCCCAAGGGATACATCGACGTATCGAAGATCGGAAACGGCGCGATTTTCGAGGGATCGAAAGGCAGCCTGCTGGCCGATTTCACCACACGCGTTCTGATCCCGAACAATGACGATGGCGATCTCACCTACTACAAGCGCCGCGGATCCGACCAGTTGCTGCCGCTCATCATGGGCAAAGGGCAGCCAACGCAAGCCCAGGCACGTCCGCGGCAGAATGCGGGCGGCGGTGGTGCAAGTCCGAGAACCGGCCAGCCGTTGCCGGGCGGCATGACACGGATGCCCAGCGCCGAAGTGGGTGCGAATGGATTCCCCTCGGTTGAACTGATGGAAGGCAACGTACCGCCGGCTATCGGCATGCCCAACGGTGCCATCAATGGCATTCTCGAGGCAGACAAAGCCGGAGTGCAGGTGAACCGTTCGGATGTTTTCCAGACCGATTGGATCGAAGCCTGCAAGGGGCAGCGCAATGGGATCGTTCATGGCACGAGCAGCAAGACTCATTGCGACTTTGACTATGCGGGATCGATGATCGAACAAATGCTGCTGGGTTTGGTGGCCCATCGTGCGGGCAAGAAGTTGGAATACGATGCCCCGACTGGCCGCGTGACGAACATGCCGGAGGCCAACGACTGGTTGAAGCGCACGTACCGTACCAGTTGGAAGCTCGACGGCTAGCGTTTATTGCGGGTGAGCGGCAATCGGGCGGTATTCGATCTTTCGAATGCCGCCCGTTGTGTTGTAAGAGGCGAATCCGAGCGGAGTGGACAATTTGATATCGCCTATCCGGAGACCGATCGCGCGGCCGCGGATTTCCGCATTCACAACGCGCTGGCCTTCGATCCACGCTTGAATCCGATCTTCGGTCACTTGCAGGTGGAACGCATACCAGCGGCTGTTCTCGAAAGTGAAGTAACCGCGCGTTTCATTGTCGGAAGCATCCCAGCCGTCGATTGAAGAGATGCCTACAATATCGCCACCCCAGCCTCCCAAGACCCAAGTGGCGAAATCCTGACCGACGGGAAAAGTCATACTCGCAAAAAAGTCCCCACCGAGTAGACGCTGCGCTTCGAAACGGATTTCATAACCGGTCTTGGGCAATCCATCGCCAGCCCAGGTGACGCCGGTGAGAGGTTTTCCGGCGGGCAAAAGCATCGCGCCATTTTCGACGCGCGGCGCAGGGCTGCGGTTGAAAGGCGTCTTTCGCCAACCTCCCAATGTCTTGCCGTCAAAAAGGGATTTCCACTCAGTAGGCGTCTGTTGCCCTGTGGCCGTGGCGAAGAACAAGAGGATAGCGGGAAGCAGGCGTGTCATGGCTCTCTGAGATGTATCATGCCACGGCCAGAATCGCCGCGACCGCCTGTGAAGTGCCATCCGCACCTGGATCCGCAAAGAACTCCCGTAGCCTCGCTGCCTGATCATCGTAGTTGCGTTCAAAGGCAACCGCCGTATGCTTGTGCCTGTGCGCCAGCAACTCGGCCATGCAGTTGTATCCTGCCCCAGTCACAATTCGCCGCGCTCGCGAATACAACACCGAAGCCGGAAAATGTTCGGACCCAAACCAAGGAGAAATCACCGTCGCCCCATCCCCGGCTAACGCCACTAACTGCCTGACCTCATCCTCAGCGCCGCTGTGCACCACCAGCGTCAAACCGTCCCGATCCAACTCTTGAGGCAGAGTCCGCGACGGAATCAACCCAGGGTCCAGAATCACAGGACCATTCAACGTCACACGAAAACACCCGATCTCCTGCAACGCGGCTCGATGGTCCTCAGCCAGTGGCTCCAGTTCGACGATCAGCGAGCACGCCTCATGCGGCATCGTGAAAGGCCGTCGCAAACGCCGCGCAAGATGGATACACGTCGAGCCACTAACGAGAGGAAACGTATCCGTCACGACCACCCGGGGCTTCAGCTCGCGCACCCATGCTGCGGCATCGCTTGTTTCCACGAACGGGAACCGCGCCAGCCCCGCCAAACCTTTCGCAAACGGCGAATCCGTTACGATTCGCACATCGATTCCAGCATCCCTTCGCAAGCGCAAACAGATCGCCAGGGCGCGTGTGAGATGTCCGAGCCCCGCGCCAGCAGCCAGATACGCCAGCATTACGCAAACAGCGCCAAGAGCGCGTCCACTTCGCGATCGAGCGTGAAGGCCGTCGATACATGCGCTGTCACGCGGGTGGACATCGCCGCCAGCGCTTCTGGAGACGCGTCCAGTGCACGTGCGGTCACCTCACCGATCGCCGCGCGATCGTCACCCGCAAACTGAAAGCCTGTCTCGCCATCCTGAATCACTTCGCCCATCGCGCCGGCATCCGACACGATCGGAACGCAACCACAAGCCATCGCTTCGAGCAGTACGTTCGGCATGCCCTCGAACATCGATGGAATCGCCACATAATCCGCAGCGGCGTAGAGCCCGGCCAGTTGCTCGGGAGCGCCAAACGGGATCCGCACACTGCGCGGCGCGATCACCGCATCGTCGAGAATGGAGGACGTCGCCGCATCCAGCGTCCCGACAATCAACAGCCGGATGCGATGGAGCAATCCCGCATCCCGAATCGCTTCCAGCCAAAACGGGATGCGCTTCTTGGCCTTCAACTCACCGAACAATCCGATGACCCGCTCCCCCTCACCGCACTGCAAAAGCCCGCGGATCTCTTCCCTTCTCTTGCGATCGGCTGGCAACAAGTGCCATCGTGCGGCGTCCACGCTGTTCGGAGTCCATGCGATGCGCGCTGCCTTTTCGGGATAAAGGGCCCGCAGCCTATGCACTTTTTCCATCGCCACGGCGCCAATGGAATGGGCGCGTGCGAAGGCCTCGCGCACCAGCGCCCCACGATGCGGCAGAAACCAATCGCGGTCCAAGTCGTTGCCACGCACCAAAACGGTCGACGGGACACCCAGCCACGCGCCAAACGTCACTGCATGAAAGCCGCCAATGGCTGCGCCGAATCCCACTAAATGCTTATACCCGCCGAGTTTGCGGCTGCGCATCTGCGCGGCGATCCAGGCTTGGTTCGCCTCCATGCCTGCTTCGGTTTCCGTCGGAATCAACAGATCCGCGTGGCCTCCATCGCGGATCTCCACACGCGGCTCCGTCACCCCAGGCGCACCCAGCGCGAGCACATCCACCGCCATGCCGCGCGACCGCAAGCCTTCCACTTGACGCCCACAACTCACGGCCATTCCACCTCGCTGCGGCGGATAGCGATCGGTGATCCACAAGAGCGGGCAGGGTCCGACGCGGCCCTCCCGTCGGTCAGGAATCATCGCGGCGGCCTCCGTTTGCCCGCGAGTTCTTCGGCACCCTAGGAGTCTTTGGGATCATACTTTTTCTTCTTCAGTGGCGAGGGCAACGAGGCGGATCCACTCAGCGCCGCACCCTCCGCGTCTGTGAAGTAACTATCGTCTCCATATTGCGCGGCACCGCCATAGGGCCGGTAGTGCTCGTCTCGCTCGCGCGCCACTTCCATTTCTTCATTGGACTCATAGCCCTCATGCGACGCCCCACATCGCGGGCACGCCGGACCACCGGCACCCATCGTCGTATGCATTCCGCACAACTGACTGCCACAAAAGCTACAGCTGCCCGAGGCGGGTAATCCGCAGCTTCGCAACACCAGCATCCCGACTTGCCACTGACAGTTCACCGGCCGCCCTTCGCCCCCTGAATCCCTTTGTGCCCCATCGCCGCGAGGCGAACCAGAATCGACATCACGTCCGCAGAGGGAACCACATCCGACGGCTGTTGCCCCGCCTTTTGAAACCTGAAGCGCCGGTCAATCCTGGCCGTCGTCACACCGCCAACGTCCTTGAATCTCAGCGATTCCTGCTTCGGATCGACGAAGCTCTTCATCGAGCGATCACCCCAAGCTACGGGTTTGTTCGGAATGAAAATACCGGTAACCTTCGAGGTCTTCTTCCACTTCTCTTTGCGCTTCGACTTACCGGAAGAGCTCCTGTAGCTGCGCACCGCTTGCTTGTAGTGATTCCTCAATTGGAGGATCATAGTGTTGCCGTTGGCAAGAGGTAGCCGCAACGAACCCAAGGGTTCTGAAAATTGATTCACAGTGGTTGTGCCTCTTCTCCCTCCGCTAGATGCTTGGGAACTCTCGTCCATCTTTTCCTCGTTGAGCGTGCAAAGATCCAAGTTGACGCGGATCTTCACTTTCGGGTCAAGATCGTTCAACAAGTGCAGCAACACCGGAAGAATCGTCGTCCGCAGTTCGTCGGCAAGGTCCGCCGCAAGTGCCTGTTTGCGCATACGCCAACTGCCAAAGATTGCCGCCGCTGAGAGGACGAAGAGGCAGACGAGAGGAACGATGAGTTCGTGTATTCCGGCGGCCCCGGCTAGAATCATCAAGCCAAACAACGAGACAAAAAGCGCAATGAAACCGGCAATGAGGATCTTCCTGGTACGCACCTTGCGCTTTTCCACCGCACGATCCCAGCCTTCAAGCTGCGCGAAGATCTTTAGCAGTGCGCGCGCATGAAAAGCGCCATGCAGGCGGCGCGATCTCACCGCATCCCGCACAATTTCATTTAGCTTGCTCGCCATGTTTCCGCCCCATTCCGGCTTGCGGCGACGCTACGAAACACACGCCGCAATTCAACATGCG
>CAZCPL010000012.1:16571-18464 GCA_964500255.1 uncultured Solibacteraceae bacterium
AACATGCGTATTCGCGCGGCCAAACCTCTCACGCGCCGTGGACTTTGCGTCGTCCGCCAATTGGCCCCGCAACTCGTCGTCCGTCAGCAAGCGTTCCAACCCCAAGGCCAGCGCACGGATATCGCCTCGCTTCACGAGCCAACCATCGTCGCCATGCGTGATCAACTCACGGCAGACTTCGAGATCGGTGGCGACAACGGGAGTTCCCACAGCCATCGATTCCACGATCTTGACGGGACAGCAACCCTGATGCGTATTGCGTGGCGTATCCGCGAGCGGAGCCACGGTGCAACGCATCCGCGCGATCGTCGCGGCGAGTTCAGAAATCGGCAGAGGATCGTGCAACAGAACCCGCGATGCCAATCCGCGATCCGCAATGCGCCGCTCAAGAGCTCGAGCGTCGCGGCTGCCACTATGAGCAATGAGAAGGCGCGCTTGAGGATGTCCAGGCGCAAGCAACGCAAAGGCATCGATGAGGGACTCCACACCTTGCCACGGTTGCAATCCGCCCACGTAGCCGATCCAGTCGCCCTCCGGCAGTTCGATACAGGACGCAGGTGAAAAACATTCATCCGGAGCGGAGTTCGGAATCACCTGCATCTTCGACGCATCGAAGCCTTCATTCGCCAAGGCGCGCCGCGTGACGCCGCTCACACACAAGATCCCATTCGCACGCGACAAGCACAGGCGTTCCAAGTCACCAAGCTTGGCGGCAAACGTCGGACTTTCCGCCATCCCCGGTCTCGCGTATCCAAGCTCCCACGAAGGCAACGCATTCACTTCGAAGATCGTTGGGACACCCGCGACAGCACGCATTGCCGCCGCGCCTCCCCATGGATCTCGAAAGACGATCAGACGCAATCGCGGCCCCAAAGCCGCTACTTGCGCCGTCACAAACTGGGCGAAAGCCGTGACCCGATCGAGAAAGTCCACATGCATCCCCGCGAGAAGGCGATGAATGACGATGTTGCCTTCGCGCGTCGTAACCGGCATTTCGCGATCACCCAGACACAACGCGTGAACAGACTCGAATTCACCAGCAAGTGCTCCGAGCATCGACGCGATGTGACTGCTCGCACCCTTGGGCCGTGGATAGACGTCGAACGCGATGTAGAGAGCAGCGCCGGGCATGGATCACTCTATTATGCAGCCCATTATGCAGCGACTCTGAAAACACAAAGAGGGCCGACGCAGTTCGCACCGGATCGCCCCCCGATTTCGCTAGAGGTGATCGCGTCCATGCGGAAACCCTGTTTCAACCAACGGCTGGAAACGAAGCGCTCGAAGTGGCCACTGGTCAATTGCTGTCTTCTGTCTATGTATTCAACAGATACTTCACTCTGCGCTGCTAAACCGCATCGTCTGCCACGACTCGCCAATTTCTGGCAGAAATCGGAGGCCGAAGCGAGCAGCCAGCCAACTGCCGTACCAATGCGGCCGTCATCTTGTCTCCCGGATACGCTGGACAAGTTCCGCCCGCTGAGGGACAGCCAGCAGCCATCAAGCAGGACTCCAAACTCGCGACCCGATGGAAAAGCTCAGCAGTTTCTGCCGCGCTGCCGAATCGCGCTCAGTTCAGACACGCCGCGGCCTGTGATGGACGGGATCGTAAACCGTTGGCCAATCTGGATGCGATTCGGATCCGGCCCCACCACCTGCTTGTTCGAATCGTAGATGACTGGCCAGAGCAACACATCGCCGTAGAAACGCCCGGCAATCAGAGAGAGGCTGTCGCCAGAGACCACAGTGTACTTGGAACCCGATGGCGGCGGCTTCGGCGCTCCAACTGGCACCCCCGCATGGCCCCCTCCGACCGGCGGCTTTGTGGTTGCGCTTCCGGCGGATGACTTGCTCTCGATCTCGCTGAGCTTGGCTGCAATTGTGGACAACATA
>CAZCPL010000012.1:18474-51157 GCA_964500255.1 uncultured Solibacteraceae bacterium
GAAGTCCTGCGAGATCGTGATTTTCGTGCTCTGCGGTTCCCCCGCCTCCCAGATGTACGCATCTGAACCGGCAGTTTTCCATGGAACTCCTCCCACCGCCGCATGTGTGCCGTAAAAGGCCATGTGTTCATAAGGACCGGGTCCATCGTAAAGTACGCCGCAGTGACCCCAATAGGGCCGTGACATACCGGACGGGCTTCGCATCGCGTGACGCACATGCAATACGTTCGAGGGCACGTAGTAACCGTTCACGCCGGTTTCCATGTCCACCCCGTCGAACAGAGCCATGAAGTCCACGTTGATGCCCTGCTGTTTGAGCTTTTGTGCCGCGTAAATGACGGCCGCGCCCCCCCCGGCTATGGCCAACAAGCACAAGCCCTTTGCAGGTGGGATCCGCGGTCATTTGCAGTGACACGCGAAAGGCACGGTCTCCCTTCTCTCTGGTATCGGTGCCTTGAACGACAGGTCCGCGGGTGTAGCTGGATGGCGAGTGGCTGCGCGCGAGACGACTGCAAAAGCTGTTCTTGTAAAATTTGTCGTACTCGACCGGATCGCTCTGCAAGAGCGGGCCAGTTCCATCGACGACAACCAATGCGACCATATGGGGAATCTCCTCGTTATGGTTTGCGTAGTTTCTGGCCGCCCGCGATCATCTATTTCAATTTTTTTCTTCTCAAGGCAAACAGCTTTGTCGCGACTGGCCGATTTCCCCAACATCCGCACCTCGCCCTTCGTCCCGGAACTGATGACCGAGCTCCGTGGGTAAACCAAACTCTTGCGCCACGAGATGAACGTCGTCTCCGAACTTCCCGAAAAGGCCATCGCCAACAAAACTTATGCCAGCGCGGAATCCCCTAAAATGTCTTCACCCCATGAATTGAAGGGCGCCAACCATGTATCCAAGATCGAGAAACTGCTAGCCGCCTCGCCGCCTACCCGGGTCGCAACGAAAGCTACCCGGCGGTTCCGAATTTGGACTCACGCGCCGCAGCCTCAACCGCCGCTGCATAACACTCCACTGGAGTCAGAATGCATCTTCGTAGTGATCATGGTCTTGCCCTGCGCTGGTGAATCCGCCAATGAACTTTGCTTCGCCGTGTTCCGCACGCTTAGGCCGGAACCAATCCTGCTCAACGAAGAGATCGTAAACTCCGACATCCAGTGGATACAACGTCAACGTCCCCGAGAGGCGGTGCTTCGCAATCCAACGCTCCGCAGCGCCTCTGTCCGTGAACAGCCCACCTGGAAAAGCGGATCGTTCCGAACTGAAGACCCAGATCTTGCCAGAATCGGAAAACAAAGCCGTCGCGAAGCTCACCTCCAGATGTCCCCCCCCATCGCAGCCCGGCCGCAAGCGGTAACATAACAGCTTATGCGTATCGCCGTTCTCGGACTCGGTTTCATGGGCAGCACGCACATCAAAGCCATGCGCGCTTTGCCCAACGTCACCCTTTCCGCCGTATGCAGTAACGATCCCAAAGCCCTCTCGGGTGACCTCTCCGGCATCCAGGGCAACCTCGGTGGACCCGGTGAAAAGCTCGATTTCACTGGCGTTTCGAAGTACACCGAGATCGACCGCCTTTTTGCCGACAGGAATGTCGACGCAGTGGACATCTGCCTCCCAACCCATCTTCACGTCCCCGTTGCGATACAGGCGTTGCAAGCCGGCAAGCATGTTCTGCTTGAAAAGCCCATGGCGCTCAATGGCGCGGATTGCGACAGACTCGTCGCCGAAGCCGCCAAGCAAAAGAAGACGCTTATGATCGCCCATGTGCTGCGCTTCTTCCCCATGTATCAAGCCGTGAAAGAAGCCCTGCCCGCACTCGGAACGCCGCGCAACGCGATCTTCCGCCGCCGCTGCGCCGCGCCCACTTGGAGCCTGTGGCTCAAAGACAAGTCCAAGTCCGGCGGCGGCGTGTTCGATCTGCTCATCCACGACTATGACATCGCGCTCTGGCTCTTCGGCAAGCCCGATCGGGTGTCCGCAACGGGCTACGAAGCCCTCGAACAAGGTATCGATGTCATCACCGCGAACTTGCACTATGCGAGCGGCCTGACCGTCACCGTCACCGGCGGATGGCATCATCCCAAAGCGTATCCATTCTCGATGGAATACACGGTCGTCTGCGATGGCGGAACCATTGAATACAGCTCAACAGGACGCCCGCCCGTCAAGTACGATGGCGGGGAACACGCCCTCCATCAAGCGCCGACGGAAGGCTACGCGGAAGAGATCCGATACTTCGCCGACTGCGCCGCGCGCGGCGTCCCCACCGATTTGTGCTCGCCCGAAAGTTCCGCGCAAGCAACGAAACTGGCCCTGCTCTGTAACGAAGCACGCCTCAAGAATGGAGAAAAGATCGCATGTCAAATCTAGAAGTAGGAATGGTATTCTGGCCCGGATGCGGCCGTGACACACTGGCGCAGGTGGTCAACATGAACGTGACCTGCGGGCAGATGGTGCTCGCCGGCGATGTCGCGCTGACGCCCGAGTTCACCGCGCAGTGCAAGCAGGAACTCGCCGCCGCGAACTTCAAAGTGGTTACCTGTTTCGCGGCCTACAACGGCGAAGACTACGCGGACATCCCCACCGTCGAGGCCACCGTGGGATTCATCCCGGTCGCCACACGCGCCGAACGCCTCGCCCGCACGCTCGCCCTCAGCGACTTTGCCGCCTCACTCGGCGTGGGCAGCATCGCCTGCCATATCGGATTCGTCCCTCACGACAAGTCGAATGCGCAATACATCGCCGTGCTCGACATGGTCCGCCGGGTCTGCGACTATGCTGCCGCGCACGGCCAGACGTTCGCGCTCGAAACCGGACAGGAGCCCGCGCATGTCCTACTCGACTTTTTTGAAGACGTCGCGCGCCCCAATCTGAAGATCAACTTCGATCCCGCGAATCTCATCCTCTACGGCAGCGATGAACCGCTGCCCGCGCTGAAACTGCTCGCCAAGCATGTGGCCTCGGTCCATGCGAAAGATGGCAACTGGCCGGACAAGACCAAGCCCGGTTCGCTGGGACACGAGACCCGCCTCGGCGATGGCAGCGTGAACATGCAGGCCTTCGTCAATACGCTCAAAGAAGTTGGCTACACCGGCACGCTTTGCGTTGAGCGCGAAGCGATGGATCCCCAAGAGCGCCATCGCGATATGGAGTATGCGGTCCCCTATCTGCGGAGCCTGATTTAGATGCTCACGCGCCGGGTGTTTCTCGCCACAGCAACTGCTGCGACTGCGTTCGCCCGGCGCGCCAAACATCCTAACGTCGTTGTGGTCCTCACAGACGATCAAGGCTGGGGTGACCTCAGCTTCAACGGCAACCGGAATCTTTCCACTCCAAACATAGATTCTCTGGGACGCGACGGTGCCTGGTTCGATCGCTTCTTCGTCTGCCCCGTCTGCGCCCCCACGCGCGCCGAATTCCTCACCGGACGCTACCATCCGCGTGGCGGCGTGCGCGGCGTCAGCACGGGACTCGAACGCCTCAACCTCGACGAACACACCATCGCCCAGGACTTTCGCGATGCCGGTTACGCCACCGGGGCCTTCGGCAAATGGCACAACGGTTCGCAATCGCCCTATCATCCGAACGACCGCGGCTTCGCGGAATACTACGGCTTCACCTCTGGCCATTGGGCACACTACTTCGACACCCAGATGGATCACAACGGTGAACTGGTAAAGGGCAAAGGCTACATCGCCGATGACCTCACCGATCATGCGATGGCCTTTATCGAACAGCATCGCGCCAAGCCTTTCTTCTGCTATTTGCCCTTGAATACGCCGCATTCACCCATGCAGGTTCCAGACAAATACTTCGACAAGTTCGCGAACCTTGAGCCCTCGATGAAAGCGACGGATCCTAAGCAGGAAGAGATTGGCATGACTCGCGCCGCACTCGCCATGGTCGAAAACATAGACTGGAACGTTGGCCGCCTGCTCACGAAGCTGAAAGCGCTGAAGCTCGAAGAAGACACCATCGTCGTCTTCTTCTGCGACAACGGGCCGCAAAGCTTTCGCTGGAACGGCGGCATGAAGGGCCGCAAAGGAACCGTTGACGAAGGCGGCGTACGCTCGCCTTTATTTATCCGCTGGCCCGGCAAAATTCCCGCGAACCGCAAGGTGGAACCTATCGCAGGCGCAATCGATCTATTGCCGACACTCACCGAACTCAGCGGTGTCACCACGAAAGGCAAGAAGCGGCTCGACGGAAAGAGCCTCGTGCCGTTGCTGCTGAAAAACAACGGCGCACCGGACCGCCTGATCTTCTCGCACTGGAACAACCGCGTCAGCGTGCGAACGCAACAATACCGACTCGACAACGATGGCAAGCTTTACGACATGGTTGCCGATCCGGGCCAACACCGCGATATCTCTTCGGAACAGCCGCAAACGGCAATTATGCTGCGCACAGCCGTTGCGAATTGGCGTCGCGAAGTGCTCACCGAAAAGGGTCCGGACACGCGCCCGTATCCAGTGGGACATACCAAGACAACCTATCTTCCTGCGCGCGATGGCGAGTTCTCCGGCGGCGTGAAGCGCAGCAACACCGCGCCGAACAGTTCGTACTTCACGAATTGGAAGTCCACCGAAGATCGGATCTTTTGGAACGTCGACATCGCCAAGGCCGGTGTGTACGAAGCGGAACTGCACTACACCGCCCCGCGCGCCGGATCTCGCATCGAGCTTTCGCTCAACGGCAGCAAGCTGGAAGCCGTGATCGATAAAGCCCATGATCCGCCCATGTTCGGCATGAAAGAAGACCGCTTCCCGCGCGGCACCGAATCCTACGCCAAAGACTTTAAGATCCTGAAGCTGGGCAAGATCCGGCTGACCGGCGGAGGGCCGTTAACACTGCGGGCCATCGAAATCGTCGACAGCGGTACAGTAGTAGAGGTCCGCTATCTCATCCTGCGCCGTCCGGCGTAATCTACTTCTTCGAAGCCGGTTGCGAGAAGTTCAACTTGTACTGATTCTTCGGATATTGGAACTGTTTCCAATCCACCGCGGCGCGCCCATTCAGATCCCACTGCACAACACCTTTGCGGACGGTCAGTTCCGCCACCAGTCGCTGGTCGCCATCGCGACGTGCGCCGGCGGAATCGAGGAATCCGAACTTGCCGCGCTCGAGTCCGAATACCGCGATATCGGCCTCCGCACCAACCGTGAGATGACCGAAGTCTTCGCGCTTGATCTGACGCGCCGGATTCCAAGTCGAACGCCGAATGACGTCGGCCAAAGGCATCCCCATGTTCAGAAACTTCGACATCAGGTTCGCCATATCTTTAAAGCCCGCATTCATGCTGCCTGTGTGCAGATCGGAAGAGATCGAATCCGGATAGAACTTCTGTTCCATCGCCGGAGTCGCAATATGCCAGTAAAAGCTGCCCGCACCGTGGCCAACGTCAAAGATCACGCCCCGCTTGCGACCGGTCCACATCGCGGCGTTCACCTTGCCATCCACCACTTCATCGCGATGTCCGGAAAAACAGTGCGTGTAGATATCTCCGGAACGCAGTTTGTCGCCCAGCAGCGTTGCGAGATTACGTTCAGCGGTGAGAAAACCGAAGTCCACCATCACGGGGCGGCTGGTGATTTTACCGGCTTGCAGCGCCGCATCCACTGACTTCCAGCCGTCAGCGCTATAGTGCGCGGTTTTAAATCCGACGATGACGTCCGAATGCTTCTGCGCCATTTTCGCGGTCGCTTCGCCGTCAATGTCCTCGTTCTCTTTGCCGGTCATGCCATTGCCAACCACGTTGAGAAACGCTAGCACGCGAGTCTTGGCGCGGCCGATCACGCGGTCGCGAAAATCTTCGAAATTGCGATGGCCAGAAGAGCCTGCGTCAACAACCGTAGTCACGCCTGCGCGGAACGACATGGGATCCGGATAGAGACTGCTGTCGCCCGTCAGGTTCTTGTTACCGGTGCCCGTATAGGCATGGACGTGAAGATCCACGATGCCGGGCGTCACATACAGCCCGGTGACATCGGCGACCTTGCGACCTTCCGAGGCCGGGATGCTTTCCGCGAGGCGCGCGATCTTGCCGTTCGCTACTGCGATGTCGAGTTTACGGTCGATATTGTTGCGCGGGTCGATCGCATGACCGCCCTTCAACACCAAGTCGTACGGAGGTTCCTGGGCGAGAGTTGCGGCGGCAATGCAGAGGATGGCGAGCATGCGCCGATCATATCGCAGCAGCGGATACCATAAGTATATGGCCCTCACCTCACTCGACAAGAGCCGCATTAAGGTCGTCCTGCTCGAGGGAATCCACACTGGTGCCGTCGACGCTTTTCGCGCAGATGGATACACCGACGTCGAACACTATCCCAAGTCTTTGCCGCCCGCCGAGTTGAAGAAAGTACTGAAAAAGGCATATCTTTTGGGCATTCGCTCGGCAACGCAACTCACCGCGCAGGTGCTCGGCGAAGCACTCAAGCTGAAATCGATCGGTTGCTTTTGCATCGGCACCAACAACGTCGACATCGACCACGCGCAGATGTTGGGAATCCCTGTGTTCAACGCGCCGTTCTCGAACACGCGCAGCGTCGCCGAACTGGTAATCGCCGAACTCGTTCTGTTACTGCGAGGTATCCCCTTTCGCAACGCCGCCGCCCATCGCGGTGAGTGGATCAAGACCGCCGCGGGATCGTATGAAGTGCGCGGCAAGACCCTGGGCATCGTCGGCTATGGACACATCGGAACCCAGATCGGATTGCTCGCCGAGGCGATGGGCATGCAAGTGGTCTTTTACGACGTCGAGAACAAATTGACTCTTGGCAACGCGAAACCCTTGCCGTCGTTGGGTACGTTGCTCGAATGCGCCGACGTGGTGACTTTGCATGTTCCGGACACGCCGTACACCAAAGGCATGATGGGCGCGGCGGAGTTCGCACGGATGAAGGCGGGCTCTTGTTTTCTCAACGCCGCCCGTGGCAGTCTCGTGGATATCGACGCTCTCGCAGCGGCTCTCAAATCGAAGCATCTTGCGGGGGCTGCGCTCGATGTCTTTCCCAAAGAGCCAAAAACAGAAGGTGAGGAATTTGTTTCGCCTCTGCGCGGCATGAACAATGTCATTCTTACGCCCCATGTGGGCGGCAGCACAGAAGAAGCGCAAGCGAACATTGGCATCGAAGTGGCTGAAAAGCTGATCAAATACAGCAACAATGGATCGACTTTTTCCGCCGTCAACTTTCCCGAAGTCTCGCTGCCCACGCATGCGGGACACCACCGCATCCTCCATATCCATCGCAATCAACCCGGCTTGTTGAGCGCTGTCAACGCTGTCTTCTCGCGTCACAACGTCAACATCGCCGCCGAGTATCTGCAGACCAATCCGCAGATCGGCTACGTGGTGATCGACATGGAAACCAAGGATCGAGCGGAATCGATGCTGGTGAAACAGGAACTCGATCGGGTTCCGGGGACACTCAGCACGCGCCTGCTCTATTAGCCTCCCAGCACGCGTTCCCAGATCGGCGTGTAGAAGGTGTGAATCTTCGCGATTTCCCGGCTCTTGTAACTGATCACAGAGGGCAATCCGGCGATATCGACATTGCCATCGATCGAATAGACGAGACCATTCCGCACTTTCTCGACGATGAGGTGGTGGACCCCATCCTGAATGATGCCGATGTCGCCCTTTTGAGGCGCTGTTGTCGCGCGGAACTCGGCGGCGGCACCTTCCGCCCGAAGTCCTCCTCCGACGGACCACGGCGAAACGTTGATGCCCGCCATGCGATAGCAGTAGATCGCGAAGATGCCGCACCAGGATCCGATGTCGACGGCATTACGGCTCGGTCCGCCTGGACTATACGCGCTCATTCCGGCGTTGGTCAACACCATGCAATTGCCGGAATGCGCTCCGGCGATCTGATAGATCGTCGACAGATGGACGCCCCCCTGCCGGAATTGCCCTTCGCTCCGCATCCCGGCGACAATTCGGTCTCCCAGGCTTTTCGTGTTCGCGGGAGCCTTCTCAAAGCCCCACAAATCCATCTCGGCTTTCGCCTTCTTATAAATCGCCTCGCGGGCCTCGTCAATTGTCTTTGGGGACACTGGCGAATCGCCCGCGTCCTCCGGGGGCACGATGTTCCCGGTATTCCGGAGAAATTGCTCGTAAGCCTGAATCAGCCCTTCGTCCAGGACGCCGGTGGTGGGGCGGTTGAGCTTGCCCTGCATCGCCATGACGCGCAGATACATATTGAAATCGAAAACAGGCCCCTTCGACGCGGTTCCGCCCTCTGGAAAGAATCTGTTGAGAATGGTCTTCGCTTTGAGGACTTCCGCCCCGTTGTCACCCAGTTTCCAACTGCCTTTGATGCTCATAACTCTATAAGCGCAAAAAACAGGAAAACCGTTCAGAGCGAATGCGGCGCGAGCAATTCGAAGTCGGTGACAAGCATCGCCGGCCTGCCGAGCGCATCGCGTCCGAGAAACGTCGCATATCGACCGTCGCCCCAACCGGTGGTGAACGCGACCAATCGCGGATCGAGTTGCACATACTCCTCGACGGCGATCTCTTCAAGTTCCCCCGGGTCGAAGTCCGCATCCGCGAAGCAACCTGTGCCGGTGTCCACTGCGTATCCAAACATTTCGCGCGGTGCGAGTTCTGTCGGATCTTCGCCAATTTGCAAAGCCTGCCGCCAACCGGAGACTGGTTGTTCACTGAACTGAACGGCAGCGGCGATCACACGTCGGCGAGGCTCGCCATCGATGTTCGCCATACTGACAATCACCGGATAGTGCCCTGGCGGCACCTCGAACGCGAATGCCTCAACCTGACCGACAACCAACGGATCGTAGGCGGCAACGCGGCCAGACGGCAACGCGAGCGTTCCTGCCGTTTCCACCTCAATCACCCCTTGTAACGGACCTTCGAGGAAGTCCACCGCAATCGCCGTGCCCGCATCAAAAGCGCGAGAATAGTCGAGTGGCGGGTCAAGAGCGCGTCCACCGGGGCAGCGCTTCAGCGCGATCTCGTCGTCGGCGATCTCTTCGAGAATCGAAGACGCAAGTCCTCCGAGTTGCGCAAGCGGATGTCCGGCGGCGGCCAGCGCATCGCGTGCGTCGATCCGCGCGGATTCCACGGTAGACGCAAAGCCATCGAACTCATCGCCGGATTCCAGGCGAATCCAGTAGCGCGTCCCCCCGCGCTCTTGATCCCACTCCGAACCATGCCCGTGGACTTCCATTTATTCGTACCTCAAGGTTTCCGCGGGTGCGACCCGTGTGGCATTTATCGCGGGATAGAGCGTAGCCAGCAGGCTCACGGCAAGCGCCAGCGCGGCGATCCAGAGCCCGTCGTACCAGAGAGGTTCGAACGGAACGAAGCTCAGTGCGTAGACTTCCGCATCCAGAGAAACCAGCTTGTAGGTTCCAGCGAAGTAACAGATTGTGTAGCCAAGGATGAGGCCGAAAACCGCGCCAACGGATCCAATCAGCAGGCCTTCCATCAGAAAGATATTGCGGATCTGCTCTTTGCGCGCGCCGAGACTCATCAACACCGCAATATCGCGGTTCTTTTCCATCACCATCATGGTGAGCGTGATCAGAATGTTCAGCCCCGCGATGAACTGAATGAGCCCGATCGTAATAAATGTGATGACCCGTTCCATCTTCAGCGCGTTGCGCAGATTCCGGTTCTGCTCCATCCAGGTGGTGGTGGAAAGTTCGTTGCCGATGAGGCTTGCAGCGGCGGATGCCACTTCTTCCGCCCGATCTGGATCGTCGAGCTTGATCTCAATCGTGTTCACTACATCTTCAAGCGAAAGCAGCTGCTGCGCGGTTTCGAGCGATGTGAGCGCCCACTGCGCATCGATGTCCGCGAAGCCAGTCTCGAAGATTCCGACCACGCGCAACCGCGTGAAACTCGGTCGTGGACCGAAAGGCGTGAGTTCGCCTTGAGGGCTCATCACCGTCACCACGCTGTTCAACATCATGCCTGTGCTCTGCGCAAGCCGCGACCCGAGTACGATTCCATTCAAGCCTTCACTCGTCTTCAACGCTTCGAGCGAGCCCTGCTTGAGTTTGAGCATGTTGTCTGTGAGGCCGGAATCACCGGATGGCAGCACTCCCTTGAGAATGCCACCTTGGGATTGCTGCGGGCCTGAAAGAAAGACGCCGCCATAGAGCCCCGGCGCAACGCTTTTCACGTGTGGAATCCGTTTCAGCTTGGGCTGAAGCTCCTGCCAGTTTTTGATGCCGTATCCAGGCTGCTTTTCGAGCACCGAAACGTGTGCCGTTGCAGAGAGCAAAGTATCCTGCAGTGTGCGGCGAAAACCATTGTTGATCGCGAGTGCGACCACCAGCGCCATCACTCCGGCAGCGACGCCCAATACGGAAATCACGGTGACGAGCGAAATCACAGTCTGCCGCCGCTTGGCGCGCAAATATCGATTGGCGACAAAGGTCTCGAAACCCATGTCAGGCTCCGAGGGCCGCCTGCGCGTCCGGCACCTGGTCGAAGAACTTGAACATGCGGTCGAGTCTGGTGACGCGGAAGGCTTCGCGCACCTGCCCCTTGGCTCCGGCCATGTGCATACGGGCACCGGCGACCATGCATTTGTTGAGGCTGGCGATGCAGCGTCCGATGCCAGTGGAATCGATATGGGTGACTGCCGAGAGGTCGATGATGATCTTGCGGACGCCCTGACCGACGAGAGTTCCGACAAGTGCTTCCAGATCCGCGCTTTCCGGACCAAGCATGAGACGACCGGCCAAACAGATGACGATTAGACCGGGCGCGAGTTCGCGTTGTTCGATTGCAAGTTTCACGATGGGGGGCTGCTACTACGATATGATAGCCATTTCATGGCACCTGTTCCTCCCAACCAACAAATCGCGATGGTCGATCGCCTCATGAGCGCCTGCGGTGGCGGCTATTCGCCGGATGCCCGGCGCAAGTATTTCATCACCGGACCGCAGTGGGCCGCGGCCTACGAAGGCAATGCCTTGTTCCATGCCTCAACCCGCACCAGCGTTGGTTTTGAACGCGTCATCGAAGAGTACGCCAAGATCGGCATCGGACACTGGTGCACCCACGATACGGACGTCATTCCATCCAACTCAATCTTTAAGGACGAGCAGTGGGAAATCGTCGGCAAGATCAAAGGCTCGCTCGCCAAGAACGGTTTGAAGTGTTCGATGGTCACCACCGAAACTTTCCACCACGCGGTCTTTGCCGGTGGACCGGCAGCCGAAGCTCCCGAAGTCCGCGCCTATGCGGCGGAACGATTGAAGAACACCGTCCACATCGGACACGAGCTTGCCGCGGACTATGCGGTTTATTGGCCCGGCTCGTTCGGATATTACACCGCGGGAACCGTCGATGAGCCGCAAGCGCTCAAATGGTACGCCGACGGTCTCAACGCCGCCTGCGAGGCCGACATCGCGTTCGCCAAGCAGTACAATCGCCCGACGCTGAAGCATTGCATGGAAGCGAAGCCGTTCGAGCCGCAGGCGGAAATCCTGCTGCCGACTTCCGATGCCATGATGGCGTTCATCTTCTCCGGTTTGCTGAAGCATCCGGATATGGTGGGCCTGAATCCCGAATACCTGCACGAACTCATGTGGGGCGCTTCGGTACGTGCCGCTCTGGGACGCGCGCTAATGTGCGGCAAGCTCTTCCACTTCGACATCAACGATGGCTATCGATTGAAGCACGATGTCGATATCGCGGTTGGCTTGGTGAATCCGCTCGACTGGATGAACGTGCTCGTGTTGCTGCGCAGCTATGGGTTCAACGGTCCGTTCAATTTGGATTTCAAACCACCTCGCACGACGTCGAATCACGGCGTATTCGCGGTCAGCTTTCCGACGGCGGTGGATCGTTTTATCACGCTTTGGGAGATGGCAGGGGATGTGATTGCCGATCCCATCATGAACGAAGCGATCGCGGCGCTGAAGGCCGGCGGGGGCGTGACGGATCCGCGCGATGTGGATGCGATCACCAAGGCCAACGCTGAGCTATTGACGCTGCATGAGTTGACCGCGCATCGCTTGTTCCAGATCCTGATCGGCGCGCATCGCGGTCGCACGTATTCGGTGTAAATGGGAAAGATTCTAATTTTGACAGGACTCCTGCTGGTGACAGCCGGGGTCCTTGTCATTTATGGGGATCGCTTGCCGGTAAAGCTGGGCAGGCTGCCTGGCGATTTCGTCTTTAAGGGCAAGAACTCGGTGGTCTATTTGCCATTGGCCACGTGCCTGTTGTTGAGCGTGGTGTTGTCGCTGGTGATGTGGATCGCGAATCGATTCCGCGGGTAAGTTGCGTTTTCGGCGGCCAACGGCATCGCCACCCTCGAATCGGTTATGCGAAAGATGCCATCGTCCCGCGCAAACAGACAAGGTGTCATCCGGTGACAAGATCTCTATGACGATGTAGGTTGGATCGACCCGGACCGGACCTTCGGGCTCAGGTAGGGCAACCACGGACACATCCGGAACGCAATAGCGATCCCGCGCAACCCGCAGCCGCCAGTCTGGCAGCGCGAGCAAACCTAGGCTCCTGCCCCGCACCCAAGACCAGTTGGGAATCCGGAACTGGAGTTTTGCGTGCTCCTTCCTCCCCACATTTCGCTGCCATTCATGTAGTCGCAGTCGGGCCGATAGGCCGTGGTCAAATGCTCGTCAACACTGATCATTGAAGGTGACTACCCCTGTTTGGATCGCCGCAGCAGATGGTCCTGAACACTAAACGCTTTCTTCGGATCCGCAGGCTTCAACCGTACATAAGTCCCGTCGCTCTTCATCCGCCGGGCTTTCACATTGTCGGCAAGATACGAATCCAGGATCTCTTCCTTGATACGCCGTACCAGCTTCGGATCTTCCACCGGAAACAGAATCTCCACTCGCCGACTTAAATTGCGCGGCATCAGATCGGCACTACCCAGATAGATCTCTTCGTGGCCATCGTTGCGGAAGTAGAAGCAGCGGCTATGTTCCAGAAATCGGCCGAGAATGCTCGTGACCGCGATATTGTCGGAAATTCCTGGCAGTCCAGGACGCAGACAGCACGTCCCGCGCACCAGCAAGTCACACCGCACGCCAGCCTGGGAGGCGCGATACAGCGCGCGAATGATTACGGGATCCACCAACGAGTTCGTCTTGAAGATCAGATGACCCTTCGCGCCAAGCGCGATCTCGCGCTCAATCATCGCTTCCAGGCGACTGCGCAGCGTCAATGGCGCGACAAGCAAACGCTGGTAATCGGACTTGGCCGAATAGCCAGTCAGGTAGTTGAACAGATCGGTAACGTCGTCCGCAATCTCTTCCCGCGCGGTCAGCATTCCCAGATCGGTATAGAGATGCGCGGTCGTGGCATTGTAGTTGCCGGTCGACATGTGCACGTAGCGGCGAATCGAATCACCCTCGCGCCGCACCACCATCGCCGCCTTGCAGTGGATCTTCAATCCGAGGAGGCCATACACCACATGCACGCCTTCGGCTTCCAACGCTCGCGCCCATTCGATATTGCTTTCTTCGTCGAACCGCGCGCGCAACTCAACGAGCACGGCCACTTGCTTGCCGCGCTCCATCGCTTCGAGCAGCGCTTCGACCACAGGCGAATTACGACCAACCCGATACAACGTCATCTTGATGGCGAGCACATTCGGATCGCGGGCCGCGCGGCGCAGGAAATCCACCACCGGTTGAAAAGATTCGAAGGGATGATGCAGCAGGATGTCGTGTTGCCGGATTGCCGCGAAGATATCGTCATCCTCCTGGCTCAAGATCGCTTTCGGAACAACCGGAGAGAAAGATGGTTCCTTCAATTCAGGGCGGTCTTTACGAAATAGCGAATACAAGCGCTTCAACGCCAGCGGACCGTTCACGCGATACACATCGCTCGCGTCCAATTCCAGGTTGCTCATCAGGATGTCTAGAATATGCTGCGGCATGCCGCTGTTCACTTTCAACCGGACCACACTGCCGAAACGCCGCTGGCGAACTCCCTCTTCGATGGTCTCGAGCAGGTCTTCCGCCTCAAGCTCTTTGATCGCGATATCGGCGTCACGAGTCACGTGGAAAGGATGCACCTCTATAATCTGCATTCCCGGAAACAGCGCCTTCAGATTCGCAGCGATCACCTCTTCGATCCAGACATACTCCGCGAGCTTCTTCGACGTGCGCTTCTTCCTGGAATCTTCCGCCGCTTGCGGGCTCAACGACACCAACTGCGGCAGTGTATCGGGAACCTTGATCCGGGCGAACTTCTCGTTGCCCTGCCGGTCGCGGATCAGCACCGCAAGATTCAGCGACAGGTTCGAGATATGGGGAAACGGGCGGCCCGGATCGAAGGCAAGCGGCGTCAACACCGGAAAGATCGTCGATTCAAAATACTTCGAAACCCAAGACAAGCGTGCCGGATCGACCTCGCTATAGCGCAGAATGCGTATACCCGCCTCAGCCATTGCAGGTAACAGCTTTTCGTGCAACACGCGATGGGCATCCGCAAACAGGCGCTTCACTTCACGGCGAATGGCAATCATCTGCGCCGCCGGCGACATGGCGTCAGGACCCACCTCGACTATGCCGGCATCCACCTGCGCCGCGAGCCCTGCCACGCGCACCATGAAAAACTCATCCAGGTTGGATCCGAGAATCGAGAGGAACTTCACGCGCTCCAAAAGTGGATTGCGATCGTCCTCGGCTTCTTCGAGCACCCGGCGCTGAAACGCCAGCAACGATAGTTCGCGATTCAGGTAGAGCCCCGAGTCATTGAACGACGCCACCGACGGCTTCACCACTTTCTTTGCTGGGGCCTTCTTTTCTGGAACCCGCTTCGTCGCGCTTTTCGCCATAAGACTCTATTTTGCCTTGTTCTTGGGCGTCCAGCCAGTTTTGACAATCTGGCGGGCACGGCCGAACGCCAGAGAGGTGTCCGGAACCGCGTCGGTGATCACGCTACCCGCTGCGATGTAGGCCCCGGAACCGATCTCAATTGGCGCGACAAGCGTGGAATTGCTGCCGACAAACGCCTTCTCGCCAATGCGAGTCTTGTGCTTGTTCACGCCATCGTAGTTGCAGGTGATGGTTCCGGCGCCGATGTTCGATTTGGAACCGATCTCGGCATCGCCCAGATACGCGAGGTGATTCGCCTTTGCGCCCGCGCCCATCGTGGTCTTCTTCAGTTCCACAAAGTTGCCGATGTGGCAGTTCGCGCCCACATTGTTGTGATTGCGAAGCCGGGCGAAAGGCCCGACGCGCGCGCCATCGCCAATCTCCGATTCCGAAATCACCGTATACGGAAGAATCTGCGCGCCCGCACCGATCGTCGAATCTTCGATCACACTGCCTGTGCCGATGCGCGTATCCTCACCGATCGCCGTCATGCCCGTCAGCCGGACGTTCGGTTCGATTTCCGCATCGCGCCCGACGCGGACATCCACGTCGATCGTGACCGTTTCAGGACGCTCAATGGTCACACCGTCCAGCATCAGTTCGCAAACCTTGCGCGCGCGGAACATCCGATCCATCTCCGCGAGTTCAACCTTGTTGTTGATGCCGAGCAACTCGTTGAAGTCTTCGATCTGCATCGCTCCAACTTTATGTCCGTTGCGGCGGAAGATCTCGACAAGATCGGTGAGATAGTATTCGCCTGCGGGATTGTTGGTATCGATCTCGGCGATATACTTCCAAACCAGATCGGACCGGAAGCAGTAGATACCGGAATTGATCTCGCGAATCTTCTTCTGCTCTTCGTTGCAAGCCTTGAACTCGACGATCGCAGTAACGTTGCCTTCCGCATCGCGCACGATGCGCCCGTAAGCGCCGGGTTCCGCAATCGAGCATGTCATCACGGTTGCGTCTTTGCCCGAAGCCTCGTGTTCCGAAACCAGACGCTTCACCGACGCGGCAGTGAGCAGTGGGACGTCGCCGCTGAGGATCACCAGCCATCCACCGGCGTTTTCGAGCAACGGCTTGGCCTGCGCAACGGCGTGGCCCGTGCCCTGCGGAACCGCCTGCAGCGCAGTGCGGACACCCATCGGCTCAACGAGTTTGCTCACCTTTTCGGCTTGATGGCCGACAATCGCCACGATGTCGGCAGGATCGGCGACGGCGCGCGCGGTACGGATCACATGTTCGAGCAGAGTCAAACCTCCGGCTCGATGCAGCACCTTGGCAAGCTTCGATTTCATGCGGGTACCGAGACCCGCCGCCATAATCACCACACTGGTTTTGTTCATAGTTGAAACTTAGAGATTGAGAAACCGAAAGGGGGAACCACTTCCGCGCGTGCCTTTCCGCTTCCAAGTAGCGATTCGGCGGCTTCTCTCGGCGAGTTTAATGGCAATCGCCGCGGCGGCGTCGGAATCGTGGCGGATCTTCTTGCCGGAACCGACGAGAGGCGCGCCAACCACTTGGATGCCCATCTCTTCCATGCGATCCACATCGTTCTCGACCGCAAAGGACTGCTGCGTGGCATACTGCTTCAGTACGGCCTTTGAAATCTTCTCCGTATTGATAATGACGTGATCGAGCAGTTTGGCCTTGCTGTGCGCATAGATCGCCTCCACATGTTGGGATGCGCTGAAACCCGTGGTCTCTCCCGGCTGCCACATCAGATTCACAAAGTAAGCTTTCACTCCGCTCGACTTGGCGATTGCCTCAGAAATGCCATTGACCAGCAAATTGGGCACCACACTCGTATACAGCGATCCAGGACCCATGGTGATCAGATCCGCCTTCGCAATCGCTGCCAGCGCCTCTGGCAGCGGCTTGCAGTTCGCCGGCGCAAGCGAGATCCGCCGAATACGCACGCGGCTCTTGCTAATGCGGGTTTCGCCGCGCACGATCCTGCCGTTCTCAAGTTCGGCCTCAAGCACGACGTTGCTAGAGGTAGAAGGATAAATATTGCCGGCAATCGCCAGGACATCGCCCGATAGCTTCACCGCATGGGCGAAGTCTCCGGTCAGGTTCGTCAACGCGGTGAGAAAAAGGTTTCCGAAGCTGTGGCCGCGCAAACCGCGCCCGGAATCGAAGCGGTATTGAAAGAGTTTCGACAGCAAGGCTTCGTCTTCGGAGAGCGCCACCATGCAGTTCCGGATGTCCCCGGGCGGCATGACGGCAAATTCCTTACGCAGCCGTCCGGAACTTCCTCCGTCGTCGGTCACCGTCACGATGGCGGTGATTTCCACAAGGGGGCTAGTCTCTTTGGCGTTGGCGTACTTCTTCAGTCCGCGGAGAAGTGTGGATAGCCCGGTACCGCCTCCAATGGCGACGATCCGCAGGGGTCCATCTAAGTTCAATTTGCTCAATCCTTCCTCTCCGCAACGCCCTTATGACAGGATCGCATGTTGGGCGAGGCAGTTGCGATCAGCGCCGGTGCGGGACGGGCAAGACCAATTCTTCCTCTTCGTCGTAAATCGCTACGGTTTCGAGGTCTTCGGCGTCAAAGACCGTATTGCATTCCTGGCATCGAACATAGTCGATGCCATCCCGTCTGTAGACGAAGTCGGTACGCTTGTGAAAGCAGGGCATGAGTACCTCCGTTTTACTCCCCAATACCGTAATTGTAGTCAAACGCAGGCCAGAGTCAAGGGGGAAACGTACGGTGTCTTACGCAAGGATCTACCTTAGTTTTTGTATCGATTTACACTCGTTTTCCACACCCCTCATTAGAGTCGGCCCTTCCCCTCTTCAGACCTGTAAGAAAATACCGCGCCAGGCCGCATAATGACAAGGTGCCTCGGCGTTGCCAAACTGCCGGGCTCAGAAACGACAATCGAGCCATCGATGCAATTTACAGAAAAGCCTCACAGTTGCCGCGCCATTGGTCTGGAATGCGGCGACTGCGTGGCCGGATCCGCTCTACAACTTGCGCTGGTTTGCGGCCGTATCCCGAGCCAGGATGTGGAACGGATCTTTTTCAAGATGTACGACGATACCTCTTGCCATCCTATGTGCTCAGAGTTTTGTGACGTCTATCGCGCTTCGGTGCTGGGGGGGCCTTCATAAGCACCGGCAAGAACAACGTCACATCGCCGGGACCGGACTCATTAGGCTGGAGCTATACCGCCGAGCCGGTTCTGGCAACTTGATATGCTGGTGTTCACCGATATGAAAGCACCAGCCCTCATACTCCTCCTCGCAGCTTCCGCCGCCTTTGCTCAAAATGCCAAACCTAAGCCTCCGGGCGAAGATTGGATTTCGCTGTTCAACGGCAAAGATCTTGCCGGGTGGGTGGAGATCGGCAAAGAAAAATGGCTGGTTGAAGACGGCACCATCCACGGACTCGCCATCAGCAAGTCCTATGGCTATCTGAAGACTGAAAAGAACTACAAAAACTTTCACCTCTCGTTGCAGTTCAAGTGCGAAGGCGACGGCAACAGCGGCGTCTTCTTCCGCGTCGACTTCAAGCCGGGCACTCCCGATGTCACCCAAGGCCCGCAATTCGAGGTGGATTGCAGCCTCGGCAAGCATACCGGCGGCATTTATGACGTTGGCCGCCAGTGGATCGTGTGGCCAACGCCTGAGAACGAAACCGTGGTTCGCCGTGGCGAGTGGAACGAATACCTGCTGAAGGTCGAAGGAAACCGCTACATCTCGCGCCTGAACGGCGTTTTGCTGGTGGATTTCACCGATCCCAAACCAATGGCCGAAGACGGTGGAATCGCGCTGCAGTTGCATTCGGGCGGGCAAGGCAACATGCGGTTCCGCGAAATCTACGTCCGCGATCTGTCCAAACGCTAACCCTGATGTTTCCCCAGCAGGGCTTTTGACGCAATCATCAGCCCTGTTTCAGAAGCTCTAAAGATCTCGTAAAGTGCTTCATTGTCGCGAATCTGCGATTCCACAAAATCCACTCCATCTGCCGTGACGATGAAACTGGACCGGTCATCCTGGAGAATGTACTTTTTCGAGCGCAGATACCAGGTGGCGAACGCCAGGTGCTCGCGCGGAAACGCCATCAGATTCTCAAGATCGAGGAATGACAACGCGGCATAATCGGGATTCGAGCGGCGCTTGGCATAGAGCAAGCAAAGCACCCCGATCCGGACCATGTACTCCGCATTGATGCCATCGGTGAAATCACGATTCTGGAAGCATTCAAGGGGCTCCGGTTGCTTCAGATCGAAGCGGCGGTCATATTCGGCGCGCAACACCGGATCGATCAGCGTGTCATAGGCTTCTTTGATCATCCGGAAGCGCTCGGCATCGCCGGTTTTCTGATTGTCCGGATGGAAGCGCGCGGCGAACAACTTGTAGACGCGCTGAATGGTTTCCGGCTCCGCGCGAGGGTGGATCTGGAGCAGGTCGTAGTAGTTGGTCGCTTTGGGATTCATGCCGGGTTACTGGACAGATCGGCTGGAATTGGTGAAATCGAGATGGTTCCAGGTGGTTTTCAAACATGGCATCGGCTTTCCTATGCCCGATGGACGCAAGTTGCTTCGCGCCTCTCGTTCGTCGACACGATGACTCTTGTGTGACGTCTTCTGCGAACTTCCTCGGCGATCGATTGCTATTTGTCAATGCGGTTCACAAGGCAGCGAACAAACCGATACGCGAAGGTCCGGATTGGATTATTAGAGGCGTAGAGTTCGACGCGAAACCGTTCTGGCGGTCGTGATCGAACGGAAACTTCACAAGGGAAGCCATTTGCTTGGCTAGCAGCAAATCGATCTCATCGCAGGCGAGCGAAAGATCTTCGGATACCATCGGCCGCGCCGAACCTCAAGCCCACGATGCTAAAATGAAACACAGTGGACGGCATCAAACGTTTCATCTTCTGGGAATTCAAGCGCGGAAGCTGGCAGTACGACATCGTCGTCATCGGCATCCTCGCCTTCCTTTTCTTCACACCCCGCCCTTGGTTCAGAGACCAGCCGCGCGAGAATCAGATCGAAATGCTTTCCGCCAACCCAGGCGTCTATCTGTTGGATCCGAGACTAATGCGTGACGTTCCTGAAACGAATCGCGTCGAAAAGGCATCCGAACTGTTGAAGGCAAAGTATGGAAAGCGTCCCCCAATCACCAAAGTCGAACCCATTGTCGACGCCGAACACGAAATCATCGGATACCGGGCGCTCACTCACTAGACCCGTCATGAGAGCATTTGTCATCGCTTTTGCGATCGTCTCGCTGCGCGCCGACACGCTACCTGAAATTCTGGCCCGCATGGATCAATCCGCGGCGGCCTTTAAATGCATGTCCGCGCAAATGAAGCGACTGGATCACACGCAGGTCATCAACGACACCAGTGAAGAACGTGGCTCCATCGCCTTGCGCCGCACCTCGAAGGGCGTAGAAGGCCTCGTTGACAACACCTTTCCCGACAAGCGAACCATGTCGTTTTCTGGCAAACAGTTCAAGTTCTATCTGCCCAAGATCAACACCGTTCAGATCTACGATGTCGGCAAGCGCCGCGATCAGGTCGATCAGTTTCTCGTCCTCGGCTTCGGAACCAGCGGCAAAGAGCTGCAGAAGGCTTACGCGGTGAAACTCGCGGGATCCGAAACCATCAACGGCATCAAAGCGACGCGTCTGGAACTCATCCCCAAAGGCGCTGATGCTCTTGAACTGTTTCAAAGCCTCGACCTCTGGATTCCCGAGGGCGGAAGCCACGCGATTCAGCAGAAAGTCCACCTCAAAGGCGGCGACTACAAGCTGATGTCTTATACGGACGTCAAGATCAACCCTCCGCTCACCGACGCCTCTTTCGATTTGAAAGCGCCCAAGAACGCCAAGAAGGAATATATTGGTAAGTAGCCCGGAAAGGTGCGCGGGCGCGCGCTCCGTTTTCCGGGCTGTTGCTTAGGAACCGTCTGTGCAGCAAAAGCCCAAACAGCCTCACCTTCCGTTCCTAGATTGGATGCGAGGGCTTGCAGCCACGATCATGCTGCAAGGGCACACCTTTCACTCCTTCATGCGCGCCGATCTGCGCGACCAGTCCCCGTATGTGCTCTCTCAATTCGTCGGTGGATTTCCGCCGGCAGTCTTCCTGTTCCTCACCGGCGTCACGTTCGCCTTCATCCTCGAAAGCAACGAACGCCGAGGTTTGACACCCTGGCAGCGTTGGATCGCCGCTCTCGTTCGAGCCAGATACTTATTCATGCTGGCGGTTCTCTTCCGCCTCCAACTCTGGGCCTTTGCCCTGGGGCAGAGTTCGTGGAAGGACCTATTCAAAGTCGACGTCCTGAACATCATGGGCATCACGCTGTTCCTGTTCTCGCCGCTGGCTCTCGCGCCGATCGCGGAACGTGCCCGGATCTCCGGCATCGTTGGCGTGCTCATCGCAGTGATGTCCCCAGTGATTTCGCAGATGGATTGGACATGGATGCATCCGTTTCTAGCGGATTATATCTCGCCCAGCTACGTTCTCTTCCCGGTCTTCCCTTGGGCAGCCTTCACCGCCTTTGGCATCGCCTCCGGATGTTTGCTCAAAGCCTGCAAGCCCGAACACCTCGACCGCTTGATGCAATGGGCCGCGGTCACTGGCTTCGTGTTGCTCTATACGTCGCAGTACCTTTCGAACCTCCCGTATTCGCTGTACGCCAAAAGCGAATTCTGGTTGAATAGCCCAGGGCTAACGTTCATGAAGCTCGGCACGGTACTGATCCTCTCGGCAATTGCGTATCTCTGGTCGCTGCGCTCCTGGGGAGCATCCTGGAGCTGGGTGCGCCAACTCGGAACAACTTCTTTACTCGTCTACTGGGTCCACATCGAACTCGTCTACGGCCGCTGGTTCGGATACTTCAAAGAACGGCTCGACACCACGCAGTGCGTCCTATTTTCGATTTGCCTGATTTTCGCCATGATCGGACTTTCTATCGCGCAGACGCGAATGAAGAAGATCCGCTGGAGCGAATGGCGCACCTGGTCAACCGATCCCGCCACTGCGTTACGATTCAAGGATGCAGCCCGAGTATCGGCATCTACAGATTGAGAACACGCCCGATGGCGTGAGAATCGTCACGCTCAATCGTCCTGAAAAATTGAACTCCGTGAACGCGGTGCTCGAAGACGAGTTGCCGCGGGCCATCCACGAGGCTTCTGCCGACGGATCCGTGCGCTGCGTCCTACTCACAGGAGCGGGCCGAGGCTTCTGCGCCGGCCTCGAACTTACGCCCGACAACATCGGACGCATCCGCAACGCAGAAACACGCGGTGCAAAACTCGACGACCTCGGTTGGGTGGGACGCTGGGCACTTGCGCTTGCCGGATGCGAGGCGCCAATCGTCGCGGCGATCAATGGCCCAGCAGCCGGCGCGGGCTTCGCACTGGCCTTGGCGGCGGACATCCGCGTTGTGAGCGAGGCGGCGACCATGACTTGCGGCTACGCTCGCATCGGGCTGTCGCCGGATGCGGGCATGTCCTACTTTCTGCCACGACTCGTGGGCATCGGACGCGCCACCGAGATGCTGCTGACCGCTCGCGATATCGGTGCCGAAGAGGCCGTGACCTCGGGCATCGCGGCCGCTCGATATCCAGCCGCGGACTTCGCGACCTCCGCGCTGGCATATGCGACGCGCATCGCCCAGGGCCCCACCTGCGCACTCGCGCTTACAAAACGCCTGCTCTTGCAGACGTTCGACCGCGATCTCAAATCGCAACTGCGCGACGAGTACGCCTCGATCAAACAGTGCTTCACCACCGTCGATGTGCCCAACGCCATCCAAGCCTTTCGCGAAAAACGCAAACCCGTATTTGAAGGAAGATAACCCATCATGGCCTCATCCAAACTCTCTGAACTGTTGCTGGCACAGCCCGGCAAGAAGCTGAATCTCGACAAGGTCGATCCGTCGGAAACCCACGGTTACACCGACAAAGAGAAAGCTCTCGCCAAGCTCGAAAAGAACCTCGATAGGCTCGCGGTGCAGCAGTATCAGCTTTACGCCGAAGCCAAGCGATCGGTCTTGATCGTCTTGCAGGGCATCGACGCCGGTGGCAAAGATGGCACCATTCGCCGCGTCATGACCAGCTTCAATCCGCAAGGCGTGCACGTAACGGCATTCAAGGTTCCGGCGGGCGAAGAAAAGCAGCATGACTACCTGTGGCGCGTCCACAAAGCGATTCCGGGCTGGGGCGAAGTGGGCATCTTCAACCGCTCGCACTACGAGGATGTGCTGGTGGTGCGCGTGCACAATCTGGTTCCGAAAACGGTATGGACCAAGCGTTATGACCAGATCAATGCCTTCGAAGAGATGCTCGCCGACAGCGGCGTTTGCATCGTGAAGTTCTTCCTCTACATCGACAAAGACGAGCAGAAGAAGCGCTTCGAAGAGCGTCTCGAAGATCCGTCGAAGAACTGGAAATTCTCACCCGGCGACGTGGAAGAACGCAAACATTGGGATGACTATATGCGCGCCTTCGAAGATGCCATCGGCAAGTGCTCGAAGCCGCATGCGCCGTGGTATGTGATTCCAGCGAACAAGAAGTGGTTTCGCAATCTCGCGGTGTCCGAGATCCTGGTGGATACCTTCGATGACATGAAGCTCGAAATCCCCAAGCCCATCGCCGGAGTGTCCAAGATCAAGTTCGAGTAGCGTATGTTCTGGCCAGCGGCCTCGCCTCTTCGCAACTGGTTTGGATGCTCAGTGCGAAGTACGGCTTGGCCGCTCCACAACCCCGTATCGTTCGTTGCCGCAATGCTCGGCGGAACCGCGATCTCGATCTGGTTTGCTATTCGATACCAGCGCGGGTCGGCCGCGACATCGCCACAGGCATCCAAGAGCCGCCTTGCTCTTCGGCGCCGCATCCTCCGTCTGCTGGATCTTCACTTGGGCACCGCCCTGGCTTCTGCTTGCAGCCATCGCGATCCTCGCATTGCGCCGCTTCGGACCACCGATCCTCGCCCTCTTCGGCTTTGCCGCATTGATCGCGGCGCTCTTCCAACAATGGCCCGGACTTCGGAACGTCAACCCCTCATCGGCAATGAGATCCCCCTCGGCGACAACACCTCGTTGATGCTTGGCATCGTGCTCGCAGGCGCCCCCACAAGCCTCTTCGCCTTCCAGCAAGGTCATGAGTCCCGTGGGCCGTTGCTCAAAATCGCTCTTCGCGGACTCCTCATTCATGCGCTCCCCCGCCGCCGCCGTCACTCTGAGCGCCTTCGACTTCGTGACGGGAGTCCGCTTGTACATTTCGGATCCACCGATCCCTGCCAACGCCTATTGCGGACTCGGTTGGATCGCGCAGCAATGGGGATTCCCAGCCCTGATCCACACCTGGACTCTCCTCGCACTCTTTACCGGAACCATCGGACTCGCCTGGATTCGCGTCCAAAACGAGCCACTAGCGATGAGCCTGCTCTACGGTTTCTATCGCGTGGTGCGGGACTTCGTCACGCGATCTGCAATCTCGCGGAACTGAGCATTGTCCATTCCAGAACCCGTGATGGTCAGCACATAAGTGTCGCCGACAAAGGGCTTGATCTCGAACTCATAGGCATTCTTGTGCTTCAGCTCTTTGATCTCTTTCAGTTCCCAACGTTGCGAATCCTCAGCGTTATCCACGGACTCGAACATGATGCGCTGCTCGTCAATGATCAACTTGCCGTCGGTCTTGCCGCGCAACCGCTTGTTGCGTTGCGCGCCGAAGGTCATCACCTTATTGTCGGCGGCAGCCGCAACAGCAGTGGCAGGAACCGCAGCCGCAACAGCAGGCTGACTCGCAAACCAGCGCTGCATGGCCACCGCTTCAGGAGCCGCGGACAACCGCAGAATGACGCGCGTCGTCGACCCCGCGCGATCCTTCACTTCCTTGTTGAGCTGGATCGTCACCGCATCGGCATCGGCGGTCAACCCTTGTATGTTCGACCGCAACACAACGAACGAAGACGCGGGCATCTCATCGTCGACGAAGACCAATGAGTCCGCCAGCAAAGCCACCCGGCCCGCCACGGGAGTGGCCGTAACCAGCGAACCTCGAAACACCTGCAAGTCACCCTGTGCATACACAGAAGCAGCCGCCAGTAAGGACAATACGAAAATGGATCTCATTCCTTCCATTGTCCTTGTAACTAGTGCGCCGAGGCAAGCAACTAGAACAACAGCCGTAAGCCCAACTGCACCTGCCGGCTGCCACCGTCGGCCGAATTTCCGATCGCCGCGGAAGTGATCTGCCCGAACGTCGCATTGCCGAATCCACCATCGGGATTCGGATACTGCGGCGTATTGCTGAAGTTGAAGCTTTCCGCCCGGAACTCCAACTTGAAGCGCTCCGTCAGAGCGAACTTGCGGAACAGCGACAGATCGACATTCGCAAAGCCAGGACCCTTGAACGCATTGCGTCCCACATTGCCGAACGTATTCGCCGCCGGAGCCGTAAACACAGTCGGGTCGAACCACGTCGGCTGATTGCGTCCCGTCGAACGGAAGTTGATCGCTCCTAACACCGGCAACCCACCCGATCCCGTGTAGTTCGGGTTGTTATTATTGCCCGGCGCATTCAACGTCGCCGCCGGTGCGGAAATGTTCAGCGACTGCCCACTCATGAGGCTGAGAATCGAAGTCACCTGCCAACCGCCGAACACATGGCTCATCGCACCCGAATTGGCAAACGCCTTGCCCTTGCCGAACGGCAGTTCCCAAATGTAACTCTGGTTGAACATGTGGCGGCGGTCGAAATCCGCCGCGGCGCGTGAGCGGCCTGGGTTGATGTAGTAGGCAAATTGGCCGTTGTCGTTCGAAACATCGATGGCCTTCGACCAGGTGTAGGCCGTAGTCATCGAGAATCCGCCAGAAAAGCGGCGATCGAACTTCATCTGCAGCGAGTTGTAGTTGTTGGAGGTTCCGATAAAGCTCAACAGCGTATCCGTATCGCGGCGGAACTTCGACCACAGCGGACGCCCATCGCGTCCCGCCCCAAGCACCAAGCCCGGATTCGCGTTGAACACTGTCGGAATGCGCGTTCCTTTATTGCCGACATAAGCGACATCCAACGTGAACTTGCCCGGCAACGCACGCTGCACCGCAAGGTTCCAGCTCTGGATGTAGCCTTCGTGATAATCGAGCGGAATCACGTCGTAATTCTGGTTCGGCGCATTGAGAATGATGCCGTTGGTCGGAACATTGAACGGCAGTGGAGCAGGCAAGCCATCGGCCATGCGTCCCGCTGGAACGAACGAATTCGCGGAGTTGAACGCATTGTTCTGACGCACCGGAAAGTTGTACGCGTAACCGTTGTTGGCAAACGGAATGAAGCTCATGCCATATCCCGAACGGATCACCGTCTTTTCGTTGAGACGATAGCTGAAGCCGACGCGCGGCGCGAAGTTCACCTTGTAATTCTTGCGTCCCAGATTGCTCGGATTGCTGCCCACACCGGCAACGATCAGAGAGTTGTTGTCGATGTTGTAGTTCGAGAATCCGCCCTTCTGTTTCGGCGTGCCCGGAGGATATAACTCATGCCGCACACCGATGTCGACGGTCAACTTCTTCGACACCTGCCACTTATCCTGGAAGTAAGAAAAGAAGGGAAATTGCACATACTCAGGGAACGCGGACAACAGATCGCGCCCGTAATCATTGGGCTGATCGAGCAAGAACGCGGCATACGCATTCGCAAAGCCCTGATTGGAATCGCCGTTGCGTCCGGTCTGACCTGAGCGGAACCGATACTGGCCGCGCAGCGAATAGACTTGCGTCTGCAGCAAGCCATCGCGGTTGAATCGGAGATCGCCACCGAACTTGATCGTATGCGTGCCCAGCGTCTTCGTCCAGTTGTTGACGAAGTTCCAGTTGGTCTCGAAACGAATCCACGGCAGCGAAAGCGAGTAGCCCACCACCGGATTTGAATAACCCTGAATGTCGATGTTCGTGAGCCCTGAGGTAAGATCCGAAATGTTCACGCCACGGATACCGACTTCATCCGAAGCCTTGGTTCCGTAATCGGTCGCGTAGGCATCGTTGCGGTAGCGCATCAGGCCGACGCGAAGTTCGGCAATCAGCGTGGGTGAAATCACGCGCGTCGCATTGAGCCCCGCTGACTGCGTCTTGGTGATACCGGTGCCGCCAAAGCCGCCGTTGGCCGGACCGCCAGGCGCGCCATACTGCGGCGGATCGGTGATCTTGGGTTTCTGATACGAATAGCGGACGCTGACACGATTATTCTCGTTGAAATTGTGATCCACCTTGGCGTCGAAGCCATCGGTGTCCCTGGCGCGCACGGTGCCGCCTTCAAAGTTCACTCCCGTGGTGTTGGCGGAGGTCGCAGCGGGCAGCAGAGCATTCAAGCGCGAAGCGATAGAAGAGATGCGCGCTGTGGGGATCCGGTTGTTCGCAAACGGTGTGCGGTTGGTGCCATCGGGATTTCCGGTTGCGGGATCGTAAATGATCGTCGGCGATTGGGAAAGGTCGCCCTGACGGAAAGCCGCGGAGGGAATCGTGAAGCGATTGCCCTTGCCCAAACGATCGCGAATGCCCAGGTAATCGCCAAAGAAAAAGGTCTTGTCTTTGATAATCGCGCCGCCGAACGTGCCGCCAAAGTAGTTGTACGTGATCGGGGCCTTCACCAGCAAATCCGTTCGGCGCGCAGCCAGTGCGGAAACGCGATTGAACTCATATAAGCTGCCGTGAAAGCTATTGGTTCCAGACTTGATGGTGACGTTCATCACCGCGCCGCCAGCGCGCCCAAGTTCTGCTTCATAGTTCGACGTCGTGACGTCGACGGTCTGAATCGCTTCCGCCGGAGGAATGTAGGGCCGTGAGCAACCCTGTGCGGTGATTGTTGTCGAGTCCCTCGAACTGGACGTTGTTCGCCATGCGCGATTGTCCATTCACACGCGACTGCATCGAGTCGTTCGAATTGAAGAATTCCGAGTGATTGCGCTGCGCGCGCGCCGCACCGGGAACCAGATTCACAAGCCCTTGAAAGTTGCGGTCCTGCGTGAGCGGAAGCTCAGACACCTGCCGCTGATCCATCGATCGGCCGGTATCCGTGCGATCGGTCTGCAATGCCGGCAATGTTGCCGTCACTTCGATCTGTTCGCTGACTTGACCGGGTTGGAGCTGGAAGTCCACACGCGTCGTGGAATTAATGGCCACATCCACACGATCACGGATCGACTTGCGGAACCCCGTCAGTTCGACCGAAATGTTGTAGCTGCCCGGCGGCAGATTTGTGAAGGTAAACGTTCCAGACTCATTGGACTGAACGGTTCTTGCGAGATTGGTGTTGAGTTCCAGCGCGGCACCTTGGCGTTGGGAACCACCGAATCGGAAGCGTCGGTGACGGTTCCGAGGACGGTTCCATTCAGGGCTTGTGCCCAGGCACAAGTGAGAGAAGACGCGCTACTGGCGAGCGCCAGAGCGAGAAGCAGGCGGACAAACACGGGAAGCACTCCTTGGTGTGCCTAGCATCATATCAATCTCGAAAGCCTTAAGCCCGCTTCATCGGATACCAGCGCCAGTAGGTCAGGCTTCGCCACATCCATTCCAGCGGGCCGAACAAGTAATACCGCAGCCATAGCGGACTCACAATCAACTGCGGAATCCAGATCCCCACCACGACATAGCTGAGTTGATACAGTTCCAGTTGGCCATAGTAGTTCAGCCCATAGCCAAAGAAGAACAGCGTGCAGATCACCGAGTGCATGATGTAGTTGGTGAACGCCATGCGGCCAACAGCCTCTAAGCGGCGAAACAGCGCTTGCGCAAATCCGGCTTGGTAGATCAGGATGATTGCCGCGGCATGCGCCATCACCAACAGCAGGCGCTGAAATGGATAGATCAGACCAACCCATTCCATCGGCACCCTTTCCATACGCGCCAAGTTCGCCTCAAGCGTCGAATAGTTGAGGAACCCATGGTAAACGCTATAAATCACCAGAGGCAGCCCCAATCCGTAGCCGATGCCAACAACTTTCCAATAGTCTTGCCTGGACCAGTTGCCAGTCAGGAAGCCCCACTTGTAGAGCGCCAGCCCCAGCATCATGAGCGCCACCGAATCCCAGATTTCGAACGGCAAATACTTGGTCTGCAATTGAAAAGCGATCGGACGCAGGTAGCCTGCCACAGTCGAGTAGCCGGACTTCATCTTCTCCGTATTCGCTTTCGCATCCTCACGATTGGGAATCATGGTCTTTTCCAGTTCCCGCCAATCGGTGAGTGCCTTGGTCTGCGTGTCGCTCAGCGGTCGATTCTCACCGCGTGCCTTGACCGCATCCACATAGGCGATGCGTTGTGCGCGGATGGTCTGGTAGTTCAGCACGCCAGCCGTAAAGTCAACGATCGCCACCAGCGGCACAGCCATCGCCAGATACTTTGGCTTGACTTTCCGGACGAGGTACACCAGCATCCCGCAGATGCCGTAGAGATAAAGGATGTCACCGATCCACAAAATCAAGTGGGAGTGAATGAGTCCGAACAAGACCAGCCATAGCATGCGGCGGTAGAACAGTTTGGCGGCGGAAACACCAGCCGCTTCCTTCGCGCCAACGAACAACAGCACGCCGGCGCCAAACACCATCCCAAACATCGCCCGCATCTTGCCTTCGAGCAGAATTGAGATGAAGGTGCTCACCCAAAAATTGAGTTTGGATGGATCGGTGGAATACGCTTCATGCGAGTAATCAGGCATCGAGAAGCCTGGAATATTCATCGCCAGAATCCCCAGCAGGGCGATGCCGCGCAGCGCATCGATCAACTTGATACGGCTCGCCTCAGCTACAGGTGAGGCGGGGGGTGCGATCGCATTCATTGGCGTATCCAACATCTTCAGCTATGAATACCACAGGCCTGCTACGGCGATGAGGATCGCGCCATCGTGACGGTGGTGCCGCACACCACGGAAGTCCGGGAGAGCCCGAGGTCGAACAGCCAAACCTCACCTCGTCTTGGAGGTCTTGGAGGCACTCTCTTCCTAGTCCAAGAATGCAAATAGGGCGGGCCCGGTCTCTCCAATTTCCTCGTCGGCTAGGGGCTCCGATTCAAAAGGCGTTTCGCGCGTGCACCGCAAGACTTCAATCGCAAAAGCCTGTCTATCGACTGGCTGCAAGGCCTCAAAAGCTTCAAGAAGCTGGGTTGCGTAGGTTCCCATACAACCAACCTGCCGGTTTTATTGCCGGTGAGCAAGCCTCAACATTAGTTTCTGAAGAGCCAGTTTCGGTCGCCCGTAGCCGCTGGTTCTGCGGCCACGGCGGGAGGGCAGAGGAACCAGAATTCCAACCCAGCCAGGCGGACCGAGAGCCCCGCGTCCGGTGTGAATAGGCGCGAATCCCAATAGTAGACATAGAATGCCGAATTTTGATCCGGCCCGGCCGCCACTGACGTTGTCCTAATCGGCGAATGCTCAGACCAACGGCGAACTAATGAGGGAAAACGAATGCAGCGCTAAGAATATGCCCGTACGGCGTTGTCAGCGCATCGACACAACTGGCGCCTCCCGTCATCGCCGAAGGAAGTACCGTTGCCTGGAAGGTAGACCTCGGGGGCGACCGATTGACCGAATATGTGATGGCCCACGCGGGGCATCGCCGCCGAAACTCGAAAGCGTCGTCGATTCTTAAGCTATACAGGCGCGATAGGCCGCCGAAAGTCGCAGAGGGTCCGGCGAACTGGATTCACGCGCCGCGTCGTACCAGAGGGCTGGGTAGGGGGCGGCTATCGGGTGCTATCCAGTAAAGTGGAGTTGCCATGAACACTATCGAGCCGATTCGTGCGGAAACATGGCGCGAAGAAGATGGGAAACACTCTTGCCCTCTGTTCCGAAACCATCCGTGGGTCACACCTGGAGGAGCAACAGAACTAGACGTTTTACCGCCTACGCACGGATTGGCGGCACGGCGACGTGATCAAGACTTTGCTCCGGAGTCAGCCCGACTCTTACCACTTATATTGCGATCAGTCCGTCTGTCAGTTCAGCGATCGACTTCAACGGGGGATTTGGATGGCGTGCCAGGCCCGGAAACCCTCCCCATTTGAATACGCGGCGTAAATAAGCGACGAAGTAGGCGTTTTGTCAGTACTGAAGGCAGCCCTCAGCAATACCGGGAAGCGTGCGCTATTTGCACAAACGGTGATTGTCCTACCCGAAGCCTTCAATATTGTTGGCGAGTACTACGAACCTACTAAGCGCATCGAGCCCGATGCGTCTGTCGAGGCGGGTCTGAAACGGCTATCAGACGAGTCCAGGCTATGCTTCATAGCTGGTCTAGTCAATTGCGAAGGCCATTTCAACGAAGCTGTACTCATTGATGCTGATCACCGTCAAGTATTGAGCCGCAAGACGGCGAATGACGGCTCCGTTTGTTACCAGCGTTCCAGTGTAATTGGTTAGCGGATTCGGCTAGCGACTTCCAACCATGACGCCAAGCAGAAGTGTACTCAGGGAGGCAAAGGGTTCAAGGCCCAAGCGAAGAGTTTGAACGACGCTCATGAAGGCTGCGGAAGCATGGGCACCAAGATCATTTTTTGAACATTGCGAGACCTTGCGTGCGATGACCGCCAAGCGAAGCATTCGCTCGCCAAAGTTGTTGGTTCCGTCAACGCCCGGAACCTGAAGGAAGGTCAGAATGCGGTCTCGGTCCATCTGGGTTCCAATGCCGTTCAGTAGCCTTTGGTTGTCGTCGTCTTTGAGCACCCGATTGCGCAACATCGAAGTCAATTCCTGATCCAGGCGCTGCACCGAAAGAGTTCGGTCCAGGGAGGGCTCCCGGTCGCCCAATTCCAGAGCCTGCTGCAACAGGCCTTTCAGTCTGAGACCGAATTGACGGGACGGTCCAGTCTTGTCCTCCAATACTTCCGAGATATTTCGGAGCAGGTGGCCCAAGCATTTCTGCTGCCTCACGTCGAGAAACACCTCGGCATCGTAGCTCTTGCCCCGATCCGTGACCAACACTCCCGCGAAGTCGGCAGGAATCACTTCCAGCACTTCTTCGCTACGATGCCGGTAACGGATCTGGTACACCGCTGTATCGGCGGAGAAGAAGCCCATGAGATAGGCTCGTTCCGCCAATGCTCCAACCTGTATCGTCTGTATGGACCACAGCGCAGTCCCTCATCCGATCCCGCAACACCTGATACTGCTGTCCAACCGGGCCTTCCGCCCCAGCTTGTTTCAATGCATCCTGGGTCAACGCGCTGGCCGTGACCCGGATTCCCGCCAATTCCCACAAAACCTGTGGCAGTTTCCGAACCGGTATCCCTAGTCCGTAGTGCAGCATGTGGGCCATCGCCTTGACTCTTGGCCCCAATCGATGCGCCGTCGCTCCATACTGATTCGGTCCCAGGCCAGGGGCCTGCCCTCGCGCGGTTCTTCCACAGGACTCGCAGCGGCATACTGGCACCGAGTATCTTGTCACCACCGGAGCCGGAACCGGGGGAACATCCACCACCGTCGCCTCTTCCATCCGCTCCAGTTTGACCGTTCCGCCGCACTCGCACCGCTCTGGCGTTGACGCTTCCACGCCGATGTCGGTGTCCAGTTCCGGCGGCGCTTCCCGTTTCTCGAACCGTCCTTCACCCTTCCTACGGCCGGGCCTCTTAGGATCTGCCTTTCTGACGCCCTTGCTGAACGGCGTGGCTTGTCGATGTCCCTTCCTTTTTAACCCCTCATTCTCCTTGCGGAGTTTCTCCACCTCATCCGCAAGTCGCCGGATCAGCGCGATCAGTTCTTCGCGGCTCAGATCCTCGATCCTATTGCTGGTTGTCATCACTGGCTAAACCAAGTATGCACGTCTCCCAAACATTTTCAACACTTTCTGTTGTCCAACATCGCTGGACCCGCTAACCA
>CAZCPL010000013.1:0-32679 GCA_964500255.1 uncultured Solibacteraceae bacterium
ATTACGGGTTTCGGGTGGTGTGCTCGGCCCCCATCCTCTGATCTCTGCCGCTCTGTGCTCTGGCTCTCTGGAGCTCCGCCCACTGTCCCGCGCGCACAGCGCGCGGGCGAAAGTTTTAGGGGGCCTTTGGACAGGGGCGGTTGTGGCCCCCAAGCGAGTTTCGCGAGAACATGTTTGCGCAGGCCCCAGGTATCCGCGTAGCGGACATGATTCACCCAACCCTGCACGCTGGCGTCGAACTCGGCGAAGCTGATTTCGCCATCCTGCCATTGGGCGTAACGGTCTGTGAGTTGGCGGGTGGCGTGAATGGCTTTGCGCGACTTCAGCAGCCGGTGCGAAGGATAGACGACGAAGCCCAACCAGGGTATCCCCGTGGTGACGGGCTGCACTTGTGCGGGACCTTCGTGAATGGTCAGACGCAGGCGCTGTAAGAACTGCACGATTGCGGACTTCCATTGCCAGAGTTCCCGTTTGCTGTGGGAAAACATAGCGATATCGTCAACGTAGCGGAGGTAGCTATGGCAACCAAGGGAGTCTTGGACAAAGTGGTCGAGCGGGTTGAGATAGCAGTTCGACCAGAATTGCGAGGTGAGGTTGCCGATGGGGAGACCGCGAGGGCGGCAGGCGGCCAGGAGATCGTCGCCGGGGAACCAGACCATTTTGTAGTCCCGCTCCAGGATTCCATCGCCGCTAGCGATAATTTTGGCGCAAAGATCGAGCGTCCGGGGACAGGCGATGGAACGCTGGAGGATCTCGATCAGAGCAGCGTGGTCAATGGACGGGAAGTGTTTGACGATGTCCATGCGCAGCGCATAGCGGTGGCGTTTGGCGCAGGTTTGCAGTCGATCCACTGCCCGATGTGTCCCTTGCCGACGCGATTCGAGCGGCGGGCCAATGACGTTGCGGAGGGCATGGTGGACCACGCGGTCAGCGGAGGGGGCGGCGCTCGATCTATCGGAGCGGCTCGAGGATGCCCAGGCAACGCGAGGCGGGGCTCGCAAAATTCGTTTGGCGGGCGCCGACGGGGCGCTGAACAAGCTACGGCTCTATTTGCGGCTGGCCCACACATGGCGATGGTTGTCGGATGGGCAATACGAACATGTGAGCAAGATGATTCCCGACGCCTGCCCGCGTGCTTCCGGTTCGGCGTGCGGACGGGACGCACCCGCGCCATCCAGCGGCTTCCCGCCGCATCCCGCAAGCCTTAACCGGCGGAACCTGACGGCACAATTGGAAACCGAAGGCGGATGTGGGCCGAGCACACCACCCGAAACCCGTTGTTGTTGTTGCGATTGTCCGGGTGATTGTGATTGCGATACGCCGCGCGCGTATTGGATGCATTGTTGTTCCAGGAACCGCCGCGCAACGCCCGAGACTCGGTTCCGAGGCGCCCTTTTTGCCAGCCGGTAAGCCAACGCCTTACGATACCATGCCAAAATACTGCCAAAAATTCGCCCGCGCGCTTTGCGCGCGGGACAGTGGGCGGAGGTGCAGAGAGACAGAGTCCAGAGCGACAGAGATCAGAGGATGGGGGCCGAGCACACCACCCGAAACCCGATGCGGTAGAAGCGAGAGCCCGGGAGATAGTGATTGAAATACGCCGCGCGCGTAAAGGAGGCAAGGTTGATCCAGGAACCGCCGCGCAACGCCCGATACTCTTTTTTGACATCTTCCGCGCACCATTCCCAAACATTTCCCGCCAAGTCGGAGATTCCCTGGAGGCTGTCGCCTTGCGGGTACATGCCTACGGCCGTGGCCTCTGCGAGCTTCGCCTCTCTCGTATTCGCTCGGCCATCGATCCACACCGGTCCCCACGGATATTCGAAGTCCGGGCGGGCGCTGCGGGCGGCCCATTCCCATTCGGCTTCTTTGGGGAGACGTATTTTGAATTTCAGTTGGGACGAGAGCCAAGTGCAGAACTCCGTTGCATCGTTCCACGAGACGTTAACTGCTGGATGGTTGGGCAGCCCGGCATCTTCTGAGGAACCGCGGGCAACGGAGGCCGCCGCGATTGTTCCTGATTCACTTGGAGGGCCGCGTCGGCCCCTGCCCGCTTCTAACTTGCGGAAGGCTTGAAACTGGACAGCAGTCACTGGATAGGCCGCCATCCAGAAGGGCTCCGATCGTGGCCCCATCGGAATTTGTTTCCACAGAATGTCTGGTACTTCAATCGCGGTCAAGCCGGTGCCGGGTCTTGGATCGCCCAGTTCTGCGAGGCTCACGCCGATTTGATGGCGGCGGCGATGCGTTGTCTTGGCTATGGAAAGCTCTGCGACAATCCAATCGACTTCCGGCAAGAGGAGGCGCTCTATCTTGGGATGCTCGGCCTGGAGTTGATCCAGGAAGCCAGCCTCGCGGAGCGTCCTCCTCGTCTCGGCGATGATGCGCTCGTTCCAGGGGCGTTCATGCCTTTCATCCTCCACCCACTCGCGGGCCTCGGTTCGGACCCTGTCCGCCAGGCGAAAGGCATCTCGCCGTTTGTCAATCCAGGAGACGAGGGTGGGCCATTCGCGAAGCAGGGCTTCGTGGGCGACTTCAACAGTTCTGGCAGTATCGGCAAGCAGGAGGCGGGCTTTCACGAAGGCGTCGACGAGTGCGCGCGCTTGCGGGTCATCGTCCCAAGTGGTACCGAGCGCGCGGAGGCGCACCGGTGCATCGTCATGCTGGTGGATGCGGATCAGCTTGGTGAAGACACGTTCCAGTGTTTGTTGGGCGTTTTCTCCCAGTTCGGCAAGGGTTGCGTCGGCGCGGCGGGCGATGGAGCCGCTGAGTCCGCCGAACTGCTTGCTGCGGTAGAGTGCCACATCGAGCCGATTGCCTTTGGCAAGCTCGTAGAGTTCACGGAGGGCGAAGGCCATGAGGGCGAGTCCGCCGGATTGGCCTTCCGCATCCACCGCAATCAGCGGCGGGAGTGCGGGATCGAGGGTCCAGGTTTCGGGGAGTTCCACTTCTTTGATCGGACCCGAGACCATGCGTTCGAGCGCGAGTCTGTTGGGTGGTCCCACCGGGAATTGCGCGCCGGGCAGCATCACTGCACGGCTGAGCGGGGGATGGGTGAGACAGTGGTGGAAGAAGTCCGAACGGAGTGTGGCGAGCACTTGGAATTGCACGGAATTTCCGCTGAGTAGGCGGTCAATGAAGTTGGCGCCTTGCTTGTCTCCGAACAGTTCTTCGAACTGATCGACGATGAGCAGCCAGCGCTCGACGCCTAGCAGGTTTGCGATAGTTGCCAGTGGATCTGTCGCGAGTCCGGCAAGACATTCACGCTTGGCTTCGAAGAGGTCATGCTGCTTGAGCGTCTGCATCAGCGCTGCCCTGAGCGACGTATCCGGATCTGCGAGTTCGAGCGGTGTCATGGCTGTCACCAGCCATTTGGGGTGATGCTTGTCGATCAAGGGTTGCAATCCGGCGCGAACGAGTGACGACTTGCCCGAGCCAGAGGCCCCCAGGACGAGAGTAAACCGGTTATGCGGGTCAGCGATGACTTCATAAAGCAACTTCGATTCGTGATCGCGACCAAAGAAGATCGGCGCATGCTTGAGGTCAAACGTGAGCAGCCCGCGATAAGGCGGTTTGTTCCATTTCACGCGCGGGCGGGGGGGGTCGCGGCTGCGGAGGTCGGCTTCGAGCGTGTCGATCTGATTGAGGACTTCAACAAAGCCCTGGTTGGCGTCGCGGAGGTCGGCGAGCAGTCGCAGGTAGGGTTCCGCGCCGTGTTTGGACTGAAACTGAACGAGGTGTTCGGCGCAGGTTGCCGGATCGTCTTCTGTGCGGCGGTGATCCCAGACATCGTAGTCGCGGAGGCAGGCGAGGGTCCGCTCGCGGCCTTTTGTGGTGTCCCAGGTGGTGAGGCTGAGCAGGAGGCGTTGGAACGGTTTTTGGAGATCGGGCGGCAGCATGGGTTCAGATGAAATTCGGGGCGTTTTTGTGAAGATCTGCGAGGATGGCGATCATACTGGTCCCCTGATTGCGGTAGGGTTGGGGCGCGGCGGCGGAGTCTTCCGCCACCACGGGGAAGTGCTTCTGGCCAACCCAGTTTCTATGGATTGCCACGACGTGGAACTGATTATCGAAGACGGGCGAGCCAGAAGAACCGGGCATGGTCGTAGTGTAGTATTGCACCTTGTCGTCGTCCGCGTAGGCGACGAGATTGTTTTGGAGGGAGATCTGTTTGGGCATGCCTTCGGGATGCTGGATGATGGGCACTCGATCGTTCGGCTTGACGGCCGCTGTGGTGAGTTTGAGGGGCGCGGGTTGGGGCGACTGTGGGTGGAGTTTCAGGAGCGTAAAGTCGAGCTTGGCATTTGTGTAGAGCATCTCCTCGACTTTCACGATGACGGCTCTTCTGGGAGGCTCGGTGGTGGATGGGTCCGGCTGTTCTTCAAAGAAGCGCGCGGCGGCGCGGCTTGCTTGCTGCGCATTGGGGATGACGTGATTGCAGGTCATGACGATGCCGGGCGCGACGAGGAATCCGGTGCCGTTGGGTTGGCCATTGATGTCGATACGAACCACGGATTCGGCGACGACGAGCGCCTGGCGCAGATAGTAAAGATGGCGGAGGGTGTTTTCGCCGATGACACGTTCGAGGGAGAGTTCGTCATCGCTTCGGTTGTCGCGCCAAGTGTTGGCGTCGAGGGATGCGGAGTCGGTGTCCGTCCACTGCATGCGGCGGCGGAGCGCTTCGAGCTTGTCGCGATATTCGCTGGAAAGTAGTGGTTGGATTGCCGCTGCGATGAGGGCGAGTGCGGAGATGCCGGGTGAGGATTCGAGCCCTGCGATTTTGGTGACGAGATCGAAGACGACTTCCTCGCGGGAGCCTTCGAGGTTGACCCATTGCAGAGCTTTGGCGGTATGCGGGTAGGCTCCGAGGGTGTTTTGGAGGAGGGTTTCGCGTCCGCGATGGGTTGAGAACTGCGGGGTGGCGCAGAGGAATTGTCGGAGCAGGAGCCTGTCGGGATGGGTCAGTGAAGGCATTGTGCTGGATTCCGTTATTATATTTCTCTTTCCCGTCGAAATTGTGGACTCACATCGCAATCAAGGCGTGAAATAGCCGTTGATATCCAGAATCAGATGCGTCCGCTCGGTGACGAACGCCGAGATCGCGCCGTTCAGTCCTGCTGGGATGATCGCGGCGTTAGAGCGTTTTCAGAAATTGTGTAGACGCTGGGCAAGGCTGAAGCCTCGCGCAAACTAAAGCTCGCCCCACCGAGATCAGCCGCAGAAAGTCCGAAAATGCTCTAGACGTAATGCTGGCATCCACGGCATTCAACGTCGAAACTACCGGACGCGTGACACCCGCGGGGAACAGCATCGAATATCCCAGCGCTGCCGGAGGAACGACCGTCGGACGCGTCGCGGCACCGGCAGGCCGCATCGTGAAGACCAGCTCACGATCATAGCCGACTGCGCGAGAATGAAAGAACTCGGACGCATGCCTACCGCAAACCCAATGATGAAGATGGAATCCGCGCAGGAAACGCTCGCGGCCACGGTGCGGACCCTGCTCGCCGGCAAGATCACACTCAATCTCCCCGACCTGCGCATCGACTCGCTGCCGGAGTTTCTGCATCGCTGTCAGGATCAATCGCTCCAGCCCGGTGAACGCGAAATCATCTGCGAGCAGGCGATTCTGATTCTCGATCAGTTCTACGCGCACCTGCCCTTTAAACGCGCCCGTTATGGCATCGATCCGATTCAGCGACTGCGGCTGCTGCGTTCGCGGATCCAGAACATCTCACACGATTTGAAGTTCCACACCGAACTCATTCAGATCTTCACCGAACTTCGCGATGCGCACACACTTTATGGCTTGCCCGCGCCCTATCGCGGCGCACTGGCGTTTCTGCCATTTGTGGTGAAGTGCTACACCGACGACGGTTTGCACTTTGTGGTGACTCAAACGCTCTCGGGATTCGAGCATCCCGAATTCAAACCGGGCATCGAGATCACGCACTGGAATGGGATGGCGATCGCGCGGGCTGTGGAGCGGCTTTCGAGTGTGATTCCGGCGGGCAACGAAGCATCCAAGTTCACGCGCGGGATGCTGCGGCTCACGATGCGGAGCCTCACCTATGGGCTGCCCCCGTCAGAAGAGGCTGTGTTTGTGCAGTTCCGCCCGGATCCGAACAAGGCCGAGGAACAGGTGCTGTTGGTTCCCTGGAGCGTTGCCACTGGCTTTCCGGAAGGTGCATTTCGCGCCCCTGCGACGGCGGTTTGTCAACCGGTGGCGGATCAGGCTCTCGCCATGAAGGCGATTTGGGGTGAAAGGGTTTGGCAAGAACAGGAAGATCTGCAGAGGCTCGAAGAGGCGGAAGCGCATGAACGGCAGCAACTCGGGCGCGCTGCGATCTTTTCGTCGCTTGCGGATGCGCCGGAAAGCTTTCGCGACCCGGAAGTGGACTTTCTCTATACGAAGATGCCGAAGGTCTTCGAGTTTCAGCATCCTTCGGGATTGATCTTGCGGCAGATGATCACCCCCGACGAGTTGGTGATTCCCGATGCCAAAAGTGAAACACCGAAGCGTTTCGGTTACCTGCGAATCAAGACATTCGAGGCACATCCGGACTCGCTTTTCGACGAGTGCAAGCGGATTCTGGAAGTGATGAATGAGTTTGCCCCCGACGGACTGATCATCGATGTGCGTGGCAATTCAGGAGGCAGCATCAAAGGTGCTGAGCGCATCCTGCAGATGCTCACGCCCCTTGAGATTACACCTGCTGCGTTTCACTTTGCGAATACGCCAATGATTCAGGGCATTTTGGGGAAGGTCGCAACGCTAGGCAGCAGCGATCCGCTGGTTGCTTTGAAAATCCGCGCGCTACAAGCCGAGTTCGGGCCTTGGATCGAAGACGCGGGCGACAGCATTGCCGAAGGATTACAACTCACCGAAGGGCGTCCGCTGACCTCGAAGCGCAGCGCCAACAATACGGGGCAGATTTATCAGGGCCCCGCGGCGCTAGTGATCGATGCGGTTTCCTACAGCGCGACGGATATTTTTTCCGCCGGATTTCAAGATCACGAGATCGGCGAGATTATCGGTGTCGATGAGAACACTGGGGGCGGCGGCGCAAGCCGTTGGTGGCATCAGGACGATCTGTTCGAGCGGCTCGAGATTCTGCCGGATATGCCGCTCAAGCCGTTGCCCGGTGGCGCGGTGATTGCTTTTGCCAGCATGCGTTCGACACGTGTTGGGCGACGCGCGGGCCAGGCGCTTGAGGATCTCGGGGTGACGCGAACCGTCCCCTATCGACTTACCAAAACGGACATTATGGATTGGGGTAGCAATCTGGTGCAGTTTGCTTGCAACAGACTCGCAACCAAACCCGCCTACAAACTGGAAATCACGCTTGCAACCTTTCGCGAGGAAGGCATCGACCTCGATGTTCGCGCGAAGAATCTGGTGCGCTTGGTCTGTTACGTCAACGGCGTTGCGCAGTTCAGCGGATCCGCGGATCTGCAGCGTCTCTCCGTTCCACTCGATGGACTCGAACCCAAAAGCGTGAGAGATGTTGAGCTGAAGGGATACGCGTGGCCTGACACCGGCGATCTTGCAGGCAGTCTGGTGTTGGTGGTCGCGGCGCGCTATCGCCAGCCCATCGGATACGCACCAGCGGAGACTGAGGCGGAATGAACCGATGATTGGGCGGACCATCTCGCATTATCGGATCGTTTCGCGTATTGGACAAGGCGGCATGGGCATAGTCTATCTGGCCGAAGACACACGCCTCAACAGAAAAGTGGCGTTGAAGTTTCCGCCTGCGGATAACCTTGAAGACGATGTCGCGGGAGAGAATCGCAAAGAGCGGTTCATGCAAGAGGCGCGCGCCGCAGCGCGCTTGCATCATCCCAACATCTGCCCGATTCACGAAGTCAACGAGGTGGATGGCCGGCTGTTTCTGGCTATGGCGTATCTCGAAGGCCAGACGTTGAGTCAGCTCATCAAGACCCGCATTCCCGACACGAACAAGGCTTTGGATCTTGCGATTCAGATCGCCAACGGACTCGAAGAGGCACGCCGACAAGGGGTTGTGCATCGCGACATCAAGTGTTCGAACATCATTGTCAGTCCGCAGGGCCACGCCTATATCCTCGATTTCGGATTGGCGCTGGTGAGCGGCGCGCCACGCCATACGGCTTCGGGCGGCATCGTCGGAACTCCGGTCTACATGTCGCCGGAGCAGGCGCAGAGCGCGACGCTCGATCATCGTACCGATATCTGGTCGCTGGGAATCGTTCTGTTCGAGATGCTGTCGGGGCGGCGTCCGTTCGAGCGGGAGCAGGATCTGCAGGTGCTCTACAGCATCGTGAACGATCCACCCACGAAGATTTCATCGTTTTGCCGAGGGCTTCCAGACGGTGTCGAAGAGGCGATTGAAAAAGCGCTGGCGAAGCATCCGCACGAGCGCTGGAACAGCGCGGGTGAGTTCGCGGACGAACTGCGGCGGATTCGAGATGGTGGTCCGTCAAAGCCGGCTGCTCCTGCATTCACCAAGACGATCGGGGTGGCCGGGATCGCGGCGCCTGCGGTTGACAGCAAGCGCAAGTTTCCCGTCGCGGCTGCGGTTGCCATCGCGGCGGCACTTGCCGCTGGTGGCGGCGCGGCACTCTGGCGCTACGGTTCTACGCCCGAACTTCCCAAGGAAAAGCATCTCGCGGTGTTGCCGTTCGAAGTGATCGGTGGCGATGAAGCGATGCGTGCGATCGCCGACGGGCTGACCGAAACGCTGACCTCACGCCTCAGTGAGGCTGAGGAACTCGCCTGGAAGGTTCTCATTGTTCCGGCCATTGAGATCCGGTCGCGCAAGATTGTGAGCGCCGGGCAGGCGCTGCAGATCTATGGCGCGAATCTTGCGGTCACCGGCAGCCTGCAGCGCAATAGAGACCGCGCGGAACTGCATCTCAACTTGATCGACGCCACAGCGATGCGACAGACGGGGTCTCGCACGGTGGAATTCGACATGGCGAATCCTTTGGGAGTCCGCGACAAAGCATTGAACGGCTTGCTCAGTCTCTTGCAGGTACAGTTCACAAAAGCGACACAGCAGAAGAATGCGGAGACGATGAATCCCGCGGCGTACTCGGATTACTTGAAGGGCCGCGGCTATCTTGCACGGCACGATGTGGAAGGCAACATCGATCGCGCGATTGAGCGCTTTGCGGCGGCCACTCAAGCGGACAGCGAATTCTCGCTCGCGTATTCCGGGCTGGGTGAATCCTATTGGCGTAAGGCGCTCTTCACGAGCGACAAGCGTTGGGCGGAGAAGGCGCTGGTTGCGGCGGAGGCAGCGGTGAGGCTCGATCCGCAACTGGCGATCGCACATTCGAAACTTGGCGACATTTACGCGCAGAATGGACGTACGAACGATGCGATCGAAGAGCTGCGCAAGGCGCTGCGTCTCGATGCCGGCAGCACGGACGCCCATCGCGCACTGGCCGGGCTTTACGCCAATCTCGGCCGATTTGGCGACGCCGAGAAGTCGTATCTGGAGGTCACCCAGCGGCGGCCATCCGATTGGTACGGGTTTCTGGGGTTGGGCGTTTTTTACTGGGATCAGAATCGTTATGGGGAGGCGGAGAGCGCATTCGAGAAGGCGCGAAGTCTCACCCCCGACAACGAAATTGTTTATCGCAATCTTGCGGGGCTCTACGTCAACGAGGGGCGCTATGCGGACGCGCGTCGCGAAGTGGAGAAGGCTCTCAAGTTGAAGCCGTCGGCGCGGGCTTACAGCTTGTTGGGCGTCGCCGCGTACTTCGATGGACGCTATGAAGAGTCGGCCACCGCCTTAGAAGCCGCGGTGGATCTCGATTCCACTTACTACGTGGGTTGGGGCAATCTCGGGTCAGCCTATCGCCGGATCCCAGGGGCCAAAGAAAAGGCTAAAGCGGCGTTGACGCGTGCCGTGGAGCTTGCACAGAAGAGTCTCGAAGTGACTCCGGACAAGTACAGCATCCGTGCGAATCTCGCGGAGTATCAAGCGAAACTCGGCGAACCCGCAAAGGCCCTGGAAGAGATCGCCAGGATTCCCGAAGCGAAGCGGGGCGACTATTGGGCGCGCGTGGCACTAGCCTATGAGTTGGCCGGAAAGCGCGCGGATGCTGTGCGAACGATCTCTACAGCGTTGCAAAAGTCGGCACTGCCGAGCGAAGTGAAAGACGATCCAGAGTTGGCGGGGGTTCTGGGCGATCCTGCGGTGAAGGGGCTCATCGCGGCGCGGGCGGCAAAAAATAATCGATAGTGTGGCCCCGCATTCACACGCGGGGCTGTCAGTGTCAAAAACGCTCTAGCCACCCTTGTCGACGTCGGGCGCGATCGGATTGCTGAGCGCACCCATGAGGGTCTGAATCGCCTGATTTACCGTTCCGATCGCTTGCTCGGGCGGCGCGGCCAAGGCGGATTGCAGTAGCTGAATTGCATCCTGAATCTCTTGTTGCATGTGGGTCTCCTTGACTTTGGATGATATCACCTGGCTAGCTAGGCGACGGCGAGGACCGCTTCTTCTTCGTCTTCCTGCTGCAGCACGATCTCAGCTTTGGACGACCCGAAGTAGTGCGGGGGCACGAGTTCGGCGATCGAAGTCACTACTCGCGACGGAGCGTAAGGATATTCGCGAAGGTTCCCTGTGCTGGTGGAGCCGGTAAGCACGAGAATGCTCTGGAAGCCGAGATCGGTGGCACCGCGGATATCGGTTTCCATGGTGTCACCGATCATGATGACTTCGTCGGTGGCGAGGCCGATCTTTTTGCGTGCGCTGCGCATCATGAACGGGTTGGGCTTGCCGACGTGGTAAGCCTTTCGTCCGGTGGCGGCTTCGAGAAGGGCGACGATGGCGCCGCAGCCAGGGCGGGGGCCATTGTCGGTGGGGCACCAGGTGTCGGAATTGGTGGAAATGAGGCCCGAGCCATTGGCGATGAGGCGGTGGGCTTTTTCGACGAGTTCGAAGTTGAGGACGCGTCCTTCGCCGACGATCACATAGTCGGGCAAGTCGGAATTGATGGCATAGTCGACGTCGTTGAGGGCGTTCAAGAGGCCACCTTCGCCGATGACGAAGGCGGTGCCGTGGGGGCGTTGCCGGGCAACGAATTCCGCGGTCGCCATGGCCGAGGTGTAGACGTGAGCGGCGGTCGTTTCAATACCGAATTTGCGAAGCTTGACAACCACATCCAACGGCGTAAACGTGGAGTTGTTCGTCAGGAACAGGTACGGGATGTCCTCCTCCTGCAGATAGCGGATAAACTCCGCAGCTCCTTCGATGCGTTCGGAGCCGCAGTAAATCACGCCATCCATATCGATCAGGTAACCATGTTTCATAAACAACTCCATTAGAACAGGTGTTTATGCTTTTGTAATCAATATCCTGTTACGGCGTTGTCATGAAGCGGTCCGGCTGTCGGATCGGACAGCCCTTGAGTTCATGTCGCCGGAAGGTTTGAGGTTTCACTTCACCAGCGGAACTGCAGCGCCAACTGAATTCGACGCGCGGGCCGCGCGGAAATTGGTTCCATAAACAGCGGATCTGTTTGTTCGGTGGAGCCTGTGGTTTCCCAACGAGTGCCGGTGGAAACGCCGCTATACTGGGTGTGATTGAAAGTATTGTAGGTCTCGAAGCGGAGCGTTGACGAGATGCGCTCGGTGAACTTGATTTCGCGGTAAAGCGAGATATCGAAGTTCAGGAATCCTGGTTGGCGAAGCGTATTGAAGCCGAGCGTGCCGGTCTCGCCGCGCGCCGGAGCGCGGAAGCGTGTGGTTTCAAGAGGACCGTTGGCATCGGCCACCACCAGGCGCGCGGTTTGCGAATCGCTGCCCGACGCCTGCGCACCGCCCACCAGCGTGTATCCAGGCGTGAACGGCGCGCCGGTCTGTCCGCGCGTGATGCCCGACAACTGCCAACCCTTCACCAGGATATTGCGCTTGAATGGCATCTTCCAGTTGTAGTTGATGGCGAGCACTTGCGTGCGGTCGTGATTCAAAGGACCGTAGTTCCAGTCGCGCGGCGAGAAGAATGTCGCGACATTGACGCCATCGCTTGAGGCGCTTCCCAAGGCCTTCGAGAACGTGTAGCTGACACCCCAGTTCATGTTCTTGCCCAGGCGTTGTGTAACGCGAGCCTGCAAGGAATTATAGTTGGAAGTCGCCGCGAACTCGTAAAGAAAAATGTCTCCATAGCCCTGGATGGGGCGTAGAAAATTACCGGCTAGAACGACACCCGGCCGTGCCGGATTCACATTCTGCGGACTGACTTCCAACAACTGCGCACCCAGTGGAATCGGGTTGATGTTGCGCTGCCAGAGTTGATGACGCGAGATCGAGCCCACATACGAGACATCGATCAACAGGCTGCGGCCAAACTGCTGCTGCAGGCCGAGTGAATAGTTGTATGTGGTGGGCATCGGATTGTTGCCAAAGATCGCGCGAACCGTGCCAGAGGGTGCCAGGACTCCCGTTCCGGCGGTCTGCGCCAAGGTTTGCAGCGTTCCATAATTGACCGTCGGTGTGAAAATCGAAGGTGGATTTGGCAGCATATTGTACGTCATATTGCCTTGAATGCGGTCGAAAAAGACACCGCCACCGCCCCGAATCGCAGTGCGGCCCCGGCCAAACGGATCCCACGCAAAACCCAGGCGCGGTGCGGCCATGAGAGCAGGAATCGAATAGAGGCCATTGGGCAAACCATTGCTTCCTGCACGCACCATGCCCTCGGCCGGATTGCCGACCCCGGGCGCGAACGTTCCAATAAAGCCTTCGCCATATTCGCGCCCCGACGTTGGGTCGACGGCCACCGTACGTCCTGCCGCAGTGAGCGCAGGGCGCAACAGCACCGGTGCTTTCTTGGGATCGTAAGCCTTCGGCGAGAAGGTATGCAACTGCAATCCGCGGTCGTACGTTGGCGGATTGGCATAAAACCGCAGTCCGAAATCGATCAGCAGCCGGGGCTTGACGCGCCATGCGTCCTGCAAATAAAATTCCATGTTGCGAAAAAAGTAGTTGCCACGCGGCCTTGCTGTGGCTTCGGTATAGGAATTGAAGGAGCCGACAAAGGCGTTCGCATAGGCGAAGCCTGTGTCGTAATCGCTGAGCGTATTGTTATTGAAGTTGATGGTGCCACGCGTGGCGGCGCTGGCGCTTTGATCTTTGCGGGTGCGCTCGTAGTAAAAGCCCATCTTCAACTGATGTGTGCGCCAGATCTTGCTGACGTTGTCAGTGATCGCGATAATGAGATTGCCGTTGTCGTAGGGGATGCCATCGTTCATCGAAGGATTCGCCCAGTTCTGCACCTGACTGAAATTCATGTTTGGAATATAGCCGCCATCGTTCAACCCCGGGTTCCACTGAGGAAGATCGATCCCAAGCGCTTTTCTGCTGATCTTTTCCGGATCGCGCGGATAGAACCACAATCGGTTCTGGCTCACGCCCGCCGTGAATTCGTTGAAGACGGTGGGCGATACGGTGGACGTCGCGCGGAACGTCGCGCCTCGACCCGGCTGGCGGAAAACGATTGGCGAGAGCGGAAAGTTCACGCTGCCGTTCACCCACACGCCCCAGGGTGCCTCTTGCCGGTCGGCGGTATTGCTGACGCGCAAGTTCATCTGCAATTTCTGCATCGGCGCGTAGTCGAGCCGCAGAATCTCAGTGCGGCGCGGATAGCTGCCGCTCTCGTTCGCGTTGTAGTTCCACTGCCATTGGCGAGAGGGATTGGGATCCACGAAATTGGGCATTGGGAAAAGGTTGAGGATCCGCGCGCCTATCGGATCCATGCGGGTGGCTGGAACGATGTTGCCAGCAAACTGCTGCTTGTTGCTGTTGGCCGCACGATCGGTGAGCGGATCGCGCACGATTCGCAGAGCACCATTCGTGTTGCGGCTGTTGGAATAGTCGCCGCGCCGTTCAGCCGCTGTCGGAACCGTGACGGTACGCACGCCGTAATCCTGCCGCTGCATCTGGAATTCCTGCGACCAGAAGAAGAACAACTTGTTGCGCAGTTTGTTGCCCATGCCTGGAATGTGCACCGGCCCGCTGAGCGTGTAGTTGGGAATGTTGTAACGATAAGGCGCGCGGGGCAGGCCGCGCTGGTTATTTAACCAGTTGTTGGCGGAATAGCTTTCGTGCCGGTGATACCAGCCGCCGGAACCATGAAACTGCTTGCCGCCGCCGCGCGTGATGATGGTGATGGCACCGCCGGAATTGCGCCCGTATTCGGCCGCATAGTTCGAAAGCAGCACACGCACTTCACCGACGGATTCCATCGACGGCATCGAATGAACGCTACCGTTTGAGCCGGTGTCCATGCTGGTGACACCATCCACGGCCACGTTCTTGGCATTATCGCGGCCACCGGCGAGGAAGAGTCCGCCGATGGAAGATTGCGATGGCGATTCGCGGCCTTCGCTGGTGTCGACGACACCGGGCATGAGCGCAACGGCGTCCATCACATCGCGGCCTCTGAGGGCGAGGTTTTGGATGTCCTCTTGTGTGAGCGACGACGACTTCTCACTGGATGCGAGTTGCACTTGCGCGGTGTCGGCGGTGACAGTGACGGCCTCTTTGTTGTCGCCGACCTGCAGGCGAATGCGTCCGAGTGTACGCCGATCGCCCGAGTTAAGAGCGATATCTTTCTGGCTGTACTTCTTGAAACCAGCATGATCGACACTGACGAGATAAGATCCGGAAGTGAGATCGGGGAAGGCGAAGAAGCCTTGCTCGTTGGTGACGATGGAGCGCGAGAATCCTGTGCGGGCTTCGGTGGCTTTGACAGCGACGCCGGGAATCGGGGCATCGGTCGGGTCAGTGACAACGCCCGAGAGCCCTGAAGAAATGGTTTGTGCGGACAGCGCCGCCACGAACGCGGTGACCAGAAGAAGACGGAGAATCGACATGGGATCCCTTAACATCCTTGACATCGTTGACAAACGGGTATCGCTGTAGGATATCCGAAAATTCGATGGAATGCTTAGAGTAGTTCGTGGACTCCATTGATGCCCTGCTTCCGTTCCCGGGCCCGACCCGCATTTCTAAACGCCATACACCCCGTTCAAACCCCTGCGGGCAAGCTGCTAGACTGGCAATTGAGACGCCTGTGAAGCCTGTATTGACCGCCCTGTTGTTGCTCTGCTTGGCTGGCTGTATGGGTCCTGACCGGGAACCCGTTATTGGCGAGGCCTATTGTGGACCGGCGACCCTCAACCTGCGCCTGGAACTCGCGCCCAAATCCCCTGTGTCGGCGACCGTCCGCCATGGCGAGCGCTTGAGCGTCCTGGCAACTCGACGACGCTTTATCAAGGTCCGTACGAAGGACGACAAGGAAGGCTGGGTCGACGGCTACGCGCTGCTCACAACGCAGCAGATGGACGATCTGCGCATGCTTGCCGAGCGTGCACAGCAGCTTCCCTCGCAGGGGATGGCGCGCGCATACGACTTGCTCAACATGCATACGGACCCCAGTCGGCAGTCTCCCAGCTTCTATCAGATCCCTGAGAAAGGGCAAGTGGACATCATCGGTCATCGCGTTTCGCCGCGCGGCCGAGTGGCGACGGTTCCGCCCGTGGCGTTGGCCGTGAAAGCGGAACAGCCCGTGCCGCGGAGGCGCAGGCAAAAAGCGCAAAAGGCGGGTCCGCCACCGATGCCACCGGGTCCGAAACTGCCGATCAATTGGCTGGCTTTGTCGAGCGTGCGTGACGACCCGAATCCGGAAATCGGCACACCGGCACCACCGCCAGTTCCTTCGGTGCGGTTGAATCCGTTGCTCGCGCTACCGGAAAAGACCGAAGCGGAAAAGGCCAACGTTCTTGAGGATTGGAGCTTAGTGCGCACTCACGATGGCCGTGTAGGCTGGGCGCTGCAGCGTTATCTCGTGATGTCCATTCCGGATGAAGTGGCGCAGTATGCGGAAGGACATCGCATCACCTCTTATTTCTCATTGGGTGAAGTTCGAGACCGTGAGCGCGATTTTGTGAAGCATAACTGGTTTTGGACCACCATTAAGAAGCGCGCCGAAAACTATCAGTTTGACGCGATTCGTGTGTTCACCTGGAATACGCGTCGGCATCGCTATGAGACTGCATTTCGCGAGACTGGCATCCGTGGCTACTATCCGGTGACCGCCCGTACTTCGCCGCAGACCGAGTTTACTCTGATTGTGGAAGAAGAGCCGGGCCAGTATTTTAAGAAGACCTACACATTCAACGGCTTTCAGGTACGCGTCACGAACAGGGAAACCGCACAGTTGCCCGAGGACAAAGATCTTCGGGCAGCACCGCTGAGCATTGCGTTTGCCGAGACTTTGAATCCTCCGGATCGAACGTGGATGGACCGGACCAAAGACTCGTTCGGTAAGCGCTGGAAGAACTGGTTCAAATAGTTCGGCCGGCTGTGATAAGTTGAGTGGACATACGCATGAACATCCACCGCCGTGCTTTTCTGTCTTCCGTCGCCGCTGTTGCCAGCTTCGCCAAAGCGACGTCCAAGTGGGATCGCAGCCGACTCAGCGCTGTAACCGATGAGATCGCCACGCTACCCGAAGGCGCGATCGCTTTCGCCAAGCTCTACAGCTTGAAGTGGCTCGAAGTGCGCGCGGTGCCAGGCGGGGGCGGTGAGTATGTGCAGCAGAAGCCAGAAGCGATTCAGGCGGCTGCCAAAGAATTTGCCGACAACGGCATCGGGATTTCCTTCCTCAATACAGGGATGCTGAAGTTCTGGCTTCCCGGCACACAGTTCAAGCCCGGTCGTTCTACGCCCGCACAACTGGAAGATCGCAAGGCCCGCGATACGAAGCGTTTCGAAGCACGCATGCATTATCTGGAAAATGCGATTCGCGCGGCGCACATTCTCAATGTCAAAGATATCCGCGTCTTTGCCTTTACGCGAGTTGACCAGCCGGAACAGCATTTTCAGCAGATTGCGGACATTCTTGGGGAGCACGCGTTGAAGGCCGAAAAGGAAGGCGTCCGGCTACTGCTTGAAAACGAAGTGAGTTGCAATGTGGCCACGTGTGCGGAAACGGCAAAGATCCTCAAGCTTGTGCCTTCCAAGGCGCTCGGCATCAACTGGGATGCGATGAACGGCGAAGATCTCAAAGAGCCGGTTGGCGTGGGCTACAAGCTGCTTCCGAAAGATCGCTTGTGGAATGTGCAAGTGAAAGGCAAGAGCCTGATGGAGGAAGAGAAAAAAATCGACTGGCCGGCGGTGGTGACGTGGTTGCAGCGCGATCGCTATCCGGGCAAAAGCGGACTCGAAACCCACATGTTTGGACGCATGCTTTTCACCCATTCGCACTATTGCATGCGCGAGATGATCCGCATTGTGGAAGGCGACTAGATGAACGCGAGGCTTGCTGCTTTGTTCGGTGTCGCGATGGCCCTGTTGGGCTTGGCCGGATGGTTCAGCTATGCGGCAAGCAGCGACAAGCGGCTGCAGGTGAGTGGCGAAGTGCTCAAGGTTCGTAGCCTCGCGCTGACACCGGAATCGACGCTGATCATTCTCGACTATCGTCTTAGGAATGATTCCGACGTGAATTTCGTGCTGAAAGAAGATACGATTCTCTGGACAGACGCCGATGGCAAAGAGCGTGAGGCCACGCATGTCACGCGGCCAGATATGGACCGGATTTTGCAGTACACTCAGCAAGCGGGACCAAAGTACAACGAGATGTTTGTGGTGCGCGAGAAACTCACCGGCAAGGCGATGATCGACCGCATGTCCGCTGCGTCCATCCCCGTTTCCGAAGCGGATTTCGCCAAGCGGAAGAGCGTCAAATTGCGGCTCACCGATCTCGATGGATTGGCGTTTGAGTTGCCGGAACGCAAGAAGTAGGCATTTCTTCACATGAACCGGCAAGTTGCGGATTTCCAAGATGAGCGTGATCAATCCTGCTTCGCTTTCGCGATCTTTTTTGCCAAACGTTTCAATTCCTGGCGGTCTATGACAGAGCAATCGACCAAGCCCACCAGAAGTTCTTCCACCGATCCCTCGCAGAGCCAATCGATGATGCGCTTCACGGCCTTAGCGGCAACATATTGTCTCTCTTCGGTCGCGCGATAGATATACGTACGATTCTCGGCTTGGTGTTGCACCATGCCCTTTTCTTCCAATCGCCGCAGTACCGTTCGCACGGTGGAATCCTTCAAAGGGCGGGTGAGTTTTTCGCGGATGGATTCCGCATGGCAGGGTCCGAACTGCCAGACCAGATCCATGACCTGTTGCTCGAGTTCGCCGAGCTCGTGAATGTTACTCTCTGTAGCGTTACGCATCGTACCGCTACAGGATGTAACGTGTGAGGTTCGTTTGCAAGGTCGTGAGTACTGTCAGATCCCCCCCGAGAATTTTGTAAAAAGTCCGGGTCCGTCAATTCTTGTATAAGAAGCCTGAACAAGCATTCACCGACGAAGTAAGGAGACCTTCGGCCTTGAAGCGAGTGTTGGTGACTGGCGCTGGTGGTTTCATCGGGGCGGTGGTCACCCGAAAGTTGTTGCAGCAAAAGAATGTGATTCCTGGTGCCGTTGTGCGCCAGGCCACCGATCTTTGGTGCATCGTGGATCTCAAACCAGAGATTATCCACGCGGATGTGCTCGATTATCCGCAAACTCTAGAAGCGGTCAAAAAGTTACGTCCTGACGCCATCGTACACTCCGCGATGTACAACGGACACCCGACGGACGCCGTATCGCGCAACGCCTGCTTCCTCGACGCTGGGTCTTCCCGCGGCTCTTTGCTGATTGCGTATGCTATGGACCGCTGGGATTTGCGGCGGTACGCGATTCCATCCGTGACGGTGGCTGCTCTGATCCTCGGCTGGGTAAATTCTGGGGTCCCATTCGCGCGGCGATCGCCGCAGAATCCGTGCCGGGCACAAACTTTCGCGGGCTCTACCTTCAGGCAGATCAAGTGCAGGAGATGAACGCCATGATGCAAGGCATCCCGAAGAATCAGAACATCGTGTTCGTCATCTCATCGCGCGCTTCTTTGATTTACGAGGCCACAGGTATCCGCAACGTAACGCGCTACGATTATCCATTGTCGACATCCATGGGCCTGCACGGCCAGGAAGACGTCACCCAGTACCTCGACCAACACCGCGAAGGCTGTGTTTGGCAAGAAGCGGATGCGGCCATGCCGCTCCATCCATTGCGGCACGAAGCTTACATCCAGGCGAATCTCACCCATGTCACGCCGACACCGCGCGGCTTTGTATACTGCCGTCCGCGTTAAATTCATTCTTCATCGGCTACGGGCTTCTTGTGTTTCGGCTTTCGCCTCTCGGATTGCCGCTCTTCCACCACGCGCGCGGGCTTCACGATTCCCACGGCCACGCGTGCCTCACGACGCGCTTTCTTGCCCGCATCGCCTTTGATTTCCACCACAACTTTCTTCTTCGTCGCCATGTGTGAGTTCCCTCCAAAGGATATGATGGAATTTGAAGCAGTTCGTCGCAATCGCCTTGGCCATTTTTCTCGCTGCATGCGGCAAGCGAGAACCCGTCTATCCGAAAAGCCTCAAAGCCTGGAACATCGTCGATAGCCCGCAGGCCATCGCCTACGAGCTTCGCACGCCTCTCTTCTCAGACTACGCTGAGAAGCAGCGCACCGTGCTGCTGCCCGCGGGCACAAAGGCTCGCTTCAATGAATTCGCCGTCTACGACTTTCCCGCCGGAACCCTCATCGCCAAAACCTTCTCATTCGGCGGACGCAAAATCGAGACTCGCATCCTTTTCCACGACCCCGCGACGAAGGCTTGGGTCGGGCTGCCCTACGTCTGGTCCGCCGACCAGAAGGACGCTGTGCTCGAACTGGTCCCCGACCCCGTCGAACTCACACGCAACGGACACAAGTTCGAGTACACGATCCCCAATTCGAACCAGTGCAAGAATTGCCACGAAAACACCGGTGTGAACAAACCCATCGGACCCAAATCCCGCCATCTCGACGCTGCGGCCACTCTGAGGCTCACCGGCGTTGCCGATCGCCAGCCGATGCCGCTCTCTACCCTCGACGACCGCGCGCGCGCCTATCTCGATATCAACTGCGCCCACTGCCACAATCCCAAGGGCCCTGCCAACACCAGTGGACTCGACCTTTCGTATGGCCAGACGGACCCAGCCAAACTGGGAGTCTGCAAAACCCCCGTCGCCGCAGGTCAGGGATCTGGAACATTTCGCTTTTCCATTGTTCCGGGACGTGCGGACGAATCGATCCTCACTTTTCGCATGAAATCGACGACGCCAAAGGTCCAGATGCCGGAACTTGGACGCTCGCTTGTGCATGACGAAGGAGTCGCGCTCATTAGCGAATGGATCGCGTCGCTGAAGGGCGGCTGCGAAACCGTCAGCGCGCTGAATCAACTACAATAGCGGAATCATGAGGAACATTCTGTTACTCGCCACCTGCGTGGCATTCTCTGCGCAGGCCCAATCCAATCCAGACGCGCTCAAAAAAGAAGCTCTTGCTGAGGTCGACAGACGAGCCACGCAGGTGCAGCAGATGGTCGACCAGATCTTCAGCTACGCCGAACTGGGTTTTCAGGAATTCGAGACCTCGAAGTATCTCGTCAACATTCTTCGCAAAGAAGGTTTCCAAGTGGAAGAGGGCGTCGCAGGCATCCCCACCGCGTGGGTTGCGACCTTTAAACAAGGCACCGGCAAGCCCGCCATCGGCTTCATCACGGACATCGATTGCATTCCGCGTGCGTCGCAGAAACCCGGCGTTGCTTATCACGATCCCGTCATCGAAGGCGCACCGGGGCACGGCGAAGGACACAATTCGGGCATGGCCGTCAACGTTGTTTCCGCCATTGTGCTCAAAAACATGATGCAGAAGAACAACCTGTCCGGCACTTTGAAGATCTATCCGGGCGTGGCAGAAGAGCTCGTCGCCACCAAGGCCTTTTTCGTCCGTGCAGGGCTGTTCAAAGATCTCGATGTCATGCTCGGAGTCCACGTCAGCAACGACTTCACCGTCAGCTACGGGCAGCCTTCTATCAATTCCGGACTCGTCTCCGTTCAGTACACCTTCAAAGGCGATTCGGCGCACGCCGCCGGAGCGCCCTGGCGAGGACGCAGCGCGCTCGACGGCGTCGAACTCATGAACGTCGGCTGGAACTACAAGCGTGAGCATCTGCGCACCGAACAGCGCTCGCACTATGTGATCGTCAACGGCGGAGACCAGCCCAACGTGGTTCCCGATCAAGCGATCGTCTGGTACTATTTCCGCGAACTCGACTACGCCAAAATCAAAGAGCTCCACGAATTTGGATCAACCATGGCCAAGGGCGCGGCGATGATGAGCGGCACCACATTCACGCAAAAGATCGTTGGTTCCGCGTGGCCGAATCACTTCAACAAGGTGCTTGCGGAGACGATGCACAAGAACATCGAATCCATCGGCATGCCAACGTGGAGCGAGGACGATCAAACCCTTGCCAAAGCGTTGCAGCGTGAACTGAATCAGAAGGCTGAGGGATTGAAGGTGAAGGCGAGTCCGCTGGAACCGCCTAAGGATCTGCGCGGTGGCGGATCCGATGACGTTGGCGATATCTCCTGGATCATGCCGATGATTTACACGTACTACCCGGCGAACATCCCCAATCTTCCGGGACACCACTGGGCCAACGCCGTTGCGATGGCGACGCCGATCGCGCACAAGGGGTCGCTCGCAGGCGCAAAGGCGCAGGCCGCGACAGCGATCGATCTTTTGACTAAGCCCGAAATCGTCAAACAGGCTTGGGATTACTTCACCAACGTCCAAACGAAAGAGCAGAAATATCAGCCGCTCATTGGCTCGGAAGATGTACCGGCGATCGATCTCAACGCCGACAAAATGGCACGTTATCGTGAACAAATGAAGAAGACCTACTACGATCCGTCGAAGCACAAGACGTATCTGGAACAACTCGGCATTACATATCCAACTGTGCGTAAATAAGCTGTCAACTGCACTGGGAACGAATCGAGTCACGCTACGGCGTCCAGTGCTCCATCTTCGTGAACGGAGCGCCTGCAGGCAGGCCTGGAACAGATGCGCGCACGGAACGAACGTCGTCGAAATTCCTCATTTCGGCCCGATCCGCAAGTCACGCCACCGAAATCTCAGCACGTCTTTGCTCCCGTCTCAGGTGGAGGCGGGCTATCTTAAGAATCCAATGCGGAAGATAGAGGTCTGCCTCGTGACGGTGCACGGATATAATGACCCAGCGTCCAAAGAAGCCGCAGCCGCGCAGCATGACTCGCCGATCACAACAGAACTTCTGCGGTGAGACGACGGGCTTGTGAACAACCCCGCCATCACAGCCGAAGAGATTGCAGAAGCGGCGGCGTTCCTGCTCAGCGATCGGGCCAGTTTCATCACTGAGGAACGATCAATGTTGACAGCGGATTCCTGACCTGCTGAGTTCGAGCTACTTCAGGCATCCGACCGCCCGGTTACGAATCGCCGTGCCATGCAACCACGCCGATCCACCGCCAAACACGAAGGTCAACGGCTTTTCGAGTTTCGGAAACTTGCGATGCAGCAGGTGCGCCACGAGCAAACCGCCCCCACTGATCCCGGCCTTGATTACGAGGCCTCGTGCGCCAAACCGCCCATCCGCGGATCGTAGTAACGGGTTGGATTCAAAGCAGCCCCACGAGGACATAGAGTCCGCGGCAACGCCTCCAATGAGGGAGATCTCGAAGGCTCGCAGCGGTCCGAGCCACGGTCGCTTCAGATCCGTGCTCGGTTTCACGATCACAGGATCGGGCTTCACTGTGATTTCGTTGACCTGACAGTGAAAACTCTCAAATGTCGTCCGGCAGGACGCCCCTGCAAGGTGTGGCACTGTGAACAGCAGGACTATTCCCAACGTACTGAGGTGTTTCGGCACAACCCAGCTTAGAGAACAGATCTTGATGCCAACCCAGGACTGCGATCCCGGAACTGCCTAGCAGTACTTGCTAGTCCGTACTGGAATACAAAATCAGCCGAGCGCAAGCTCGCCAGTCGCGGCTGCGTGGCGATCTGCATTCTGACACATGCGTCGCTCAATCAGGCGTGGCAGTGAAGATCCAACGCTCGCTCGGATTCTTGTCGAAGGTCAACTTTCATTACTTCGAGAGTGCGGAAGCGATCTGCTGCAGGTGGCGATCGTTGTGCCAGGCGACCTTGTCGCACTCGTCCTTCAACGTGCGGATGCCAACCTCGCTGTGGACGTACTCGCGGCGCCATTCGCCTCATAGTGCGCTTTCGCCTGGTGAACGATGCCATCTCGCACCGAGGCATAGATGCCCTTGGAAATAGACACAGGCAAAGTGTCGTAGTTGAGTCCGCGAGTCCAGGCGTCCTGATCGAAGGCCCAGAAGACTTGGCGGGCGGGTTCCGCGATGGTGCGGCGGATCCGGTCGTAGAGGACGGTTTCGGTATCGGCGAGATGATGCAAGATCTAAGCGCGCGGTTTTTATTGAGTTCTGATTCTGGCAGGTCGAAGAGGGTGAGAGCGCGGAGTTTCGTGTCTTCGAGGTGCTCGAGCTTCACGAATCATGCCAGTGAAAGAGCTTGTGGGTAATCTTCCATTGACCGTCCACTTTGAGTAGCGAGAATACGTCGGATGCATGCGTGCTCGAGCCTGCCAGCTTTCCAGACCAGCGCTGTACCTCCAGATGCACGATGGCGATGGTTTCAATGATCTCGGTGCGAGCGAAGCGCGGCTCAAGGTTCGGAGCAGGGCCATTTTGGTCGATCCACTGAAAGACGTGGTCGATCGAGCCACTGTATTCTACACCGAGGCAGAAGCCGGAAATCGTCGCCTCAGGATGAAACGCGGGGCGCATCAGGACGCTGTTGCCAGCCCGCGCTCCGGCGATGTAGCAATGCATGGTACGCGTGATCGCATCGTGCTCGACCAGGTACGCATTGGATGGTTCGCCGCCCGGATCCACTGGCTGCGGTGTCGGCGTTGGGGACGGCCCAGGGACACGGGTCTGGCTCCGTTGCCAGGAGTCGACCTCGTGCTTGTAAGCGAAAACTGTGTCTTGCTTCCGATGCCACGACGGTGGACCGGCAAGCCTTCGGACGCCTCCCACCGCCGGACTGTCCGCTCGCTACGTTCCAGATAGGCTGCAATCTGTTTCCAGGATTCGAGTATCCGCTGTGGCTTGTTGCGCTCAGACATCCGATCAGACTACCTGATTTTTGTCAGGAGTGCCAGTGGAAGGCTTTCTGGATGATCTTCCAACCCTCGGGCATTCGCAAGAGAGTGAACACATCGGACATGTGTGCTCCTCCCGGGCCCGCCATGGTGCCGGACCATCCCGCAACTTCCAAACGAACCACAGCGATGGAATCGAGTATGTCGACGCTGACAAAGCGCGGCTGTATATCGACAGCCGGACCGTTCTTGTCGATCCAGTCGAAAAGGAATGCCGTTCCCATTGCGAGATCGGTTCCGACATAACCAAAGAATGTAGCATTTGGGTGAAAAGCGGCGCTCATCAATTCACTCTTGCCTTGCTTGCTTCCATCGATGTAGAGTTGCACCGTTCTGAGGATTGCGTCGTATTCGGACGGGTAGTTTGTAGTTGCCATGCGTTCGATCTTAAGCGCGCGTGACAAGAGGCGTCAACGGTCAAACGCGGCAAAAGACGGCAGCCTGGCAGGATTGAGTTTTTCTTGATATCGCCTCGACGATTTCTTGATACATCCACGGATACGCTGGATCATGGCATATCAATTCGTCTCTCTCTACAATCTTGGCGCTGGTTTCGGCCGGAACTGTCCCAATCACCACGGTGACGTTGTCCTGGTTGAGTCGCTGCTGCTGACCATCTACGAAGAACGATCGCTGGAATTCTGGAAATCGCTTTACATCAACCCGCAGAATCCCTTTCCGGCGAAGATGCTCCAACCCTATGGCAAGTGCAATGAGCAGTTACAGACCTATATCGACTTGTTCTTGAACACAGAAAAGGCATCGACGACACCGGACGGTCGTTTCGACGCGCTGTCGTTCAAGAACGGAATGCTTCGCACGGCAAAAGGCGAGAAAGTAGCGAACTTTTACTGGTTGATGTTCCGGGCATTCATGACCGATACCCGCAAGTTCATGGCGATCGGGTCAAAACAGAATTACAACCTTGCGATCCACTTTCCCGAGGGCAAGACCAGCCGACAGTTCTGCAATATATAAAAACCGCACCCTTCAGCGGGGTGCCGTCTCTGTTCTGCAATTTGTGGGTGTCTATTCGAGAGCCGAAGCGCCCGACACGATTTCGATGATTTCCTTGGTGATCGCGGCCTGACGGACACGGTTCATATACAAGGTCAACTTCTCGATCACATCGCCCGCGTTCGAGGATGCGGAATCCATCGCTGTCATGCGCGCGGCATGTTCCGCGGCGGCGGACTCAAGCAGCGCCCCGTACATCTGCACTTCCACGTAACGCGGCAGCAGCGTACCCAGCAGTTCCACCGGGTCCTGTTCGTACACGTAGTCGCCTGCTCCACTTTCGGCGGGAACCTCAAGTGGCAAAATCCTCTTGACCGTGATGTTCGGAGCCATCACGCTTTTGAATTCGTTCACCGCGAGGTAGACAGCGTCGATCTCGCCATCCGCATACTGCTGCATGACGCGCTTCGACAGTTCGATCGCATCCGCATAGGCCGGGGACTTCAAAAAGATGCCCACCATCTCGCCGCTCACTCCCGAGTAGCGCTTCTTGAAGAAGTCGCGGCCCTTGCGTCCGACGAGATCGAAGGTGAACTCGATACCGGGATTCTCGCGTACAAAAGCCACAGCGCGCTTGATGAGATTGCCATTGAAGCCGCCGCACAAACCGCGATCGGCGGTGACAACGACCAACAGCGCCTTCTTTTGCTCACGCACCGCGAGCAGCGGATTCTCGGAAGCGGCCTCGTTGTCGCCCGCGGCAGCCGCCACGTTGGACAGCATCTCGCGCAGCATCTTCGAATACGGACGCGCGGCGATCACACGATCTTGCGCGCGGCGCAACTTCGCTGCCGAGACCATTTTCATGGCCTTCGTGATCTGTTGCGTATTCTTGACCGACCGAATTCGCCGGCGGAAATCAATCAACGAGGGCATAGTTGCCTATTTCTTCGCCCGATCGGCGACGAAACGATCCTTGAATTCCTTCAAAATCGAATTGATGCGGCCCTTGATGTCGTCGTCGATAGTCTTCTTCTCTCGCAAATCTTTGAACAAGCCCGGATGGGCGTTGTCCACGAAGCGATAGAGTTCTTCTTCGAACTGGCGGCAGGCCTCCACCGGCAGATCGTCGAGCACGCCGTTGGTTCCGGCGTAGATGATGAGCACCTGCTTCTCAACAGGCAAAGGAGCGTACTGCTTCTGCTTGAGGATTTCCACGAGACGGCGTCCACGAGTGATCTGACGCTGCGATGACGCGTCGAGATCCGAACCGAATTGCGCGAACGCTTCGAGGTTGCGGAACTGCGCGAGATCGAGACGAAGCGTACCGGCAACCTGGCGCATGGCCTTTATTTGCGCGGCCCCGCCGACGCGGCTCACAGACAAACCGACGTTGACAGCGGGGCGGATGTTCGAGTTAAAGAGATCGGATTCGAGATAGATCTGACCGTCGGTGATCGAAATCACGTTGGTCGGAATGTAAGCCGAAACGTCACCTGCCTGGGTTTCGATGAACGGCAGCGCAGTGAGCGATCCGCCACCCTTGTGATCGGCCAGCTTCGAGGCGCGTTCCAGAAGGCGCGAGTGCAAGTAGAACACGTCGCCCGGAAAGGCCTCGCGGCCTGGGGGACGGCGCAGCAGCAGCGAGATTTCGCGATACGCCGCGGCGTGCTTCGAAAGGTCGTCGTAGATGCAGAGCGCATGGCGGCTCGAGTCGCGGAAATATTCACCGATGGCGCAGCCCGAATAAGGCGCGATGTACTGCATCGGGGCGGGGTCGGACGCGGTCGCGGCGACAACGATGGTATATTCCATCGCGCCCGCGTCTTCGAGCGTCTTCACAACCTGAGCGACGGTCGAACGCTTCTGTCCGATCGCGACGTAGATACAGATGACGTCGCCACCCTTTTGATTGATAATGGTGTCGAGCGCAACAGCGGTTTTGCCGGTCTGGCGATCGCCGATGATCAATTCGCGCTGGCCGCGACCGATGGGGATCATGGCGTCGATCGCCTTGATTCCAGTCTGCAGCGGCTCTTTGACGGATTTACGATCCACAACGCCAGGGGCGATGCGTTCGATGGGCAGAAATTCCTTGGTGTCGATCGGGCCTTTGCCGTCGATCGGTTCGCCGAGGGCGTTGACGACGCGGCCAACCATGGCTTCGCCGACGGGCACGGACATGATGCGTCCGGTGCGGCGCACCTCGTCGCCTTCTTTGAGCGCCGAGGATTCGCCGAGCAACACCGCGCCGACCTGATCTTCTTCCAGGTTGAGCGCGATGCCAGACACGCCGTTGGGGAGCTCGATCAGTTCGCCAGCCATGACCTTTTCGAGGCCGTAGATGCGGGCGATACCGTCGCCCACCGAGATCACAGTGCCGGTTTCGGCAACGTCGACGACGTGATCGTAATTTTCAATTTCCTCGCGTAGAAGCCGCGAAATTTCATCCGCTCGAATTTGAGCCATAAACTCTTATTTAACCCTCTTGGCCGCGCAAGCGATGGCGGCGAGCACTATTCCTCTATCGAGTCAGTTTGCGGCGCAGCGATTCCAACTGCCCTCGCACCGACCCATCGTAAACCGTGGAGCCAATTCGCGCAATGACGCCGCCAACCAGCGCCGCATCCACCGCGTAGAACGGGCGGATACTCTTGCCGGAAATTCGTGTGAGTTGGGCTTCGAGACGCTCGCGCTGCGAAGCGTCCAGCGTCTGGGCCGAAGTGACTTCGGCGCGCATGAATCCCAACCTTTGATCGAGAAGCGTTTCGAATGCCTCGCGAATCTCGCTCAGTTGACCGATACGACCGCGGTCTGCGGCCACAAAAAGAAAATTCCTGATCTGCGGTGCGATCTCAACCGCTTGGGCGATGCGTCCGATGACGGCGCGCTTGCGTGTGCGGGAAATGGCAGGGTTTTGCAGAATGCCGCGCAACTGACTGGATGCATTGACGGCGGCTTCGATATCGCGAAGCTGCTGAATCGCGGCGGTGCCTTCGACCTTTGCGCCCGGCGCGGTCACGACGTCGACGAGGGCGCTAGCGTAACGGCTGGCGATGACGGAAACCATTAGTTGTTGGCTCCCTTCTTTTCGAGATCGCCCACAAAGCGGTTGAAGAGGTTCGATTCCATCCCGCTGCGGGCTCGAATCTTTTCGGTCGCCATGTCCATCGCCAACTGCACTGAGTAGTTCTTCAGTTCATGTTTGGCGGCCTTGGTCATCGATTCGATTTCGCTCGCGGCGCTGGCTTGCAGCTTAGAGAGGGCGAGTACCGTCTCTTTGCGGATGCGGTCGCCTTCTGCGGCGATCTGCGCTTTGCCTTGCGACCGGAGCGTTTCGATTTCCACGCCGAGCTTGGCCATGCGCTGTTCCATCGCCGAAGCCTTGGCATCCGATTGAGTTTTGAGCTGGCGGGCTTCCGCGAGATCCTTCTGAATCTCGGCGGTGCGTCCGGCGAAGAAGGCTGGTAGATGCTGTGAGGCGAGGTAGCCGAGCCCTGCGGCGAGGAGCCCAAAGTTGATAATCTTCCAGATCATCATGGGGTCGCCTTCCTCGTGCTTGGCTTCACCGTGACCCGCCGTGGGAGTTGCGGCTTGGCCTTCCGCAGGGGCGGCCGGCGTGGGGGCATGTTCCTGCGCGAATCCGAGTGCGGACAGGAGTGAGGAGATCAGAAATACGATGGCCCAGTTCTTCATTGCGCTTACCCGGCGATGCTGCTTGCGATCTTGTCGGCCAGTTGAGAAGCCTGTTCCGCGAGCCCCTTGCGGGCCTCCGCTACATCTGCGGCGATCTCTTCGCGAGCGGTTTTAATCCGCGCTTCGGACGCGTTGCGGGCGGCAGCCACTTGTGCTCCTTGATCGTCCATCCACTGTTTGCGCATGGTTTCCTGCTCTTTATAGAGTTCGCTGCGCGCATCGCGGATCGACTGCTCGTACTGCGCAGCCTTTTCGTCGGCGGCTTTGAGGCTCGCCTCGGCGGTCTCTTTCGCGCCCTTGGTCAAAGCATCGCGTTCTGCCAGGATCTTTGCCAGCGGCTTGAAGAGCATGGCCTTGAGATAGAAATGCAGAACGACAATTAGGAACAAAGTCGGCAGACTTTGCACGATGAGCGCGCCGACTTTGGCTAGAATTTGATCAAATGACATGAGCGAAGATAGGGATTCTGACGACACGGTCCGAGGGCGGCACGGGCTGCGGACGAACCTCTGACGTTAAGACCTGAAGGGAAAGGTTAACACGGGCCGCAGCCCGACGGCAAACATCGCTGTCCGCCGCCAAGCCCGGTTATCCACAGACTCTGTTTTTTGTAACAGTTCAAGGCCGGTGTGGCGACCTTCACCATCGAATCTCCCCGCCGAACCGCTAACTCATTATCATTGAACCAATGAAAAGACTAGTTCTGTTGATCACCGCGCCATTGCTCGCGCAAGTGGACGCCCCGATGTCGCAGTATGACATCGGCCGCACGGCCACCACTCGGCAGGAACGCACCCTTCACCCGTCGAACGTAACCCCGCACAGTTCGGCAATCTCTTCAGCCGCGCGGTGGACAACAGCCAATCCGCGCAACCGCTGATCGTGTCCAATTTAGACCTGCCCGGAGGATCTCGCAAGAACCTGCTGATCGTCGCCACCATGAGCAACACAGTCTACGCGTTCGACGCTGACTCGGCGGATGCCATTGCGCCGATCTGGTCCCGCAATCTCGGAATCCCGATGCCGAGCGGGGGCTTCACGGGGCCCGTCACCTGGGGTATCCTATCGACGCCGTTCATCGATCGCGCGACAGGAACGATCTACGCCATGGCCAAGGTGCAAACGCAGCCGGGAGTCGTGCATCGACTGAACGCACTCGACCTCGCGACCGGCGCGCTGAAGTACAACTCCCCGCAAAACGTAATGTTTCCGGTAGCCGCTACGTCCGCCACGATCACCTACAGTGTCGACGTCATCCAACGCGCTGGCTTGCTTGTCGATCGCGGCGTGCTCTATGCTGCCTTCGCGAACGTGGTCCTCACCGTCGGCCAAAGTACGTCGCAAGAAGGATATCTACAGTCGTTCAACGCGACCGATTTGTCGCAGCGCAGGGCACCTTCCAAGTAACGCCCACCGGGCTCAAAGGCGGTATCTGGCAAGCCGGACGCGGGCTCAATGTCGACGCGGATGGCAATGTATATCTGGCAACGGCGGGAGGCGAATACAACGGCGTCGACAACTTCGGAACCAGTATCCTCAAGTTCGCTTCACGTACGCTCACATTACTCGACTGGTTCACGCCATCCAATTGGGATGCGCTCTATCATGGGAATCTCGACCCTTCGGCCAACGGCGTCACGTTGATTCCCAACACCTCGCTAGCATTCGCGGGCGGCAAAGAAGGGGTAATCTATCTACTGAACCGCAACAACCTCGGTAAGCTCGAATGCAACGCCGGCGGTCCTTTGCAACGATTTCAAGCATCGTCTGGATGCGGCCTCGCCGACTGCTCGCAAAACCTCGGGACCGCATTCTGGAGCCGTCCGTCGCTTGCAGAATCGATGCTCTACGTCTGGGATCGCCGCGACTTCCTGCCCGCCTATCGCTTCAACAACACCTCACAGCGCTTTGACACAACCCCATCGGTGGGATCTCTGAAACCCGAACAAGCCGGAGGTCCGTCGGTGTCGGCGAATGGGGACGACGCGGCGTCGGGCATCGTCTGGGCGGTGACGGTTCCCACCGACGCGAACTCCACTTTGACAGAAGCCACGTTGCGGGCGTTTTCTGCATCGAACGTCACGCAGGAACTCTACAATTCCGGAACCAACGCCGCGCGCGACCGCGTCGGGTTCTACACGAAATTCGCGGCGCCGGTTGTGGCGAACGGCAAGGTCTACGTGGCGACGCATTCCAACGAAGTAGCTGTCTACGGGCTGTTGAATCCGCGAAGTCTTGGAGTCTCCCTTGCCGGATCTGGAACTGTAATCGGAACCGGCGGCATCTCGTGCCCACCCACGTGCAGTGCTTCCTTCGCCGATGGGGCGACAGCGACGTTGACGGCAGTTCCCGATGTCGGCTTCGCGTTCATGGGTTGGAACGGCGCCTGCTCGAACGTTGCGGGATCGTGCACAGTCACCATGAACGGTGATCGCGGCGTTGGTGGGACCTTCGCCCCCACCGGCACTCTCTCGGTAATCAAAACTGGATCCGGAACCGTGACCGGCGGAGGCATCGATTGCGGCTCGACCTGCGGCACCGTGCTCACGAACGGATCCTCGGTGGTGCTCACCGCGATCCCAGGACCCGGAGCGCAGTTCGTTTCCTGGGGAGGCGGTCGTTGCTTCGGAAGCATACCAACGTGCAGTTTCGCGTTCACGGGCAGCGCAACTGTAACGGTAACCTTCTCATTCATCTCGCCGCCAACGCAGGGCTACCATTTTCTACCGATTGCACCGTGCCGCGCGGCGGACACGCGTCCCACGCCAATCGCTGCCAAGACGTCTCGCAACTTCACGTTCACCGACTGCGGCATCCCCGTTAACGCGGTCGCCGTCGCCGCCAACGTGACGCTCGTCCCCAAGGGACAACTCGGCTACCTCACCATCTGGCCCGCCGGGCAATCGCAGCCAGTGGTCTCCACAATGAACTCGCTCGACGGCCGTATCAAGGCAAACGCCGCGATCGTGGGAGTCGGAACAAATCGTGCGGTGAGCATTTATGTTACGGACGCGGCCGATGTCGTGCTCGATGTGAACGGATACTTCGTTCCTCCCGGAGCTGCGGATTCGCTGGCCTTTTATCCGTTCTCACCCTGTCGCCTGATCGACACGCGACTGGCCGGTGGAATCCTCTCTGCGCAGGAAACCCGCCGCATCGAAGTCGGAACCAAGTGCCTGCCTGCGGGCGCGCGAGCCTATTCGATGAACGTGACGGTGGTTCCACAAGGCCCGCTGGGATTCCTCACTTTGTGGCCCGATGGCATCGCACGCCCAACCGTTTCCACGCTCAATGCACCCACCGGAACAGTCGTCGCCAACGCGGCCATCGCCCAAGGCGGAGCCGCAAGCCCAGGTCTAAACGGAGCAATAAACGTCTACGTGACCGAACCCTCTCACGTGATCGTCGATCTCAACGGCTACTTCGCACCACCCGGTCTCACAGGCGAGCTTGCCTTCTACCCCGTCACACCTTGTCGCTTAGTGGATACTCGCTTCACCGGCGGAGCATTGGCTGCTCTTGAGACCCGCGATTTCAATGTGCCGGCGGTAACCGCCTGCGCCATTCCCGCTGGTGCGCTTGCCTACAGCCTGAATGCGACGGTCGTGCCGCCGGGCATTTTCGGCTACCTGACGCTCTGGACAACGCTTGGTTCGACGCCAGTCGTATCGACGCTCAATGCGGTGGATGGAGCACTTACCTCGAACGCGGCCATCGTGCCGGTGAACGCGGGCGTCATCCGCGCCTTCGTACCCGATGCGTCGCATCTGTTGCTGGATATCGACGGCTACTTCGCACCCTAGAGACGACTACAGATCGGCAAGCCGCGTATCCGCATCGCCGAAGCGATCGAGCTTCACGCC
>CAZCPL010000013.1:32689-49438 GCA_964500255.1 uncultured Solibacteraceae bacterium
CGAGCACCGTTCCATCGCCTTCGGGCATCGCATCGAGCTTGCCTGCGAGATAGGCAAGCTGGCCCAGATGGAACCGCGAGATCTGCTCATAGCCATCCGAATTGTTATTGTGCGAAGCGGAATGATGCCCTTCTTTCACGTTCAACCACGGATAGTAAAGCGCGGACAGATCGCGAGCCAACAACAGCGTCGCAACGCGAGTCTTGTCCGTCTGAAAGGCGATCGCGATGATGTCGCACATGAGTCGCGCGTGCTCACGCAGGTCTTCGGGCAAGCCGTTCGCCGGGCGATCCATCGTCCAGGCTGGACGGTTCAAGCCCTTCGCCACATCGTCGGCCGCATCCTTGCTGGTGCGCGTACGCTCGATACGCCGTTCCACCTCGCGGACGCTCGTCAGATACTCGTCGAGCTTTGATTTATCGGTCGCACTGATCTTCGTGCTCAACGCCGTCGCACGATCTTTCACGCGATCGAGGATACTCAAGTTCCGTAAACTGCCGCGATTCTCGAACAAACTATCCCAGGCAAGCGACGGGTACACTTCGTTTGGAACGGGCGAATCCGAACTCTGCCACGAGATATGCGAACTATACGCCATCGAGAAATTCGTCTCGTGATAGCCAGTCATCGGCTGTTCGCAAGCGAGCACCATGCTCTGTTGCGCCGTCTCCTGACCGACGCGATTGGCGATCATCTGATCGATCGTCGTGCCCGCGCGAATGATCGGACCCTTCTGAATCGACGCGCCGGAAAGCAAGCTTCCGGTCTGTGCCGGATGAATGCCCAGGCCCGTCGCCATCTTGAGATACAAACCTTCGATGACGTTGATCTTGTGCTTGATCGGTTCGAGCACAGACAGCGTCCGGCTGAGTTTCATCTCCGCGCCATTGCCCTCGGCGCTCCAATGATCCTCGTTTACACCGTTACCCATGAACAAGACGCCGAAACGCTTCGGAAACGCTGTCGCGGCATTCAAAGACTCAAGCCACGGCAACGCCATGGTCACACCGGCTCCACGCAAAATCGCTCGACGCGTTGGATTCATGTTCAGCTTCCTCGCTTGTTCAAAAACTGCGGACTCGTCACGATCACTTCCAGCAACGGCGCGAAACGGTTGCCCGATAAGGACAGCCGAGAGCGCATACGCTCTATTGTATTTTCATCCGACAACTGCAGTGAGCGTCCCAGCGAATACGCCAGGAGCTTACGGCAAAAGTTGTCCAGGAAGTCTTTCTCACGCTTGGCCTTTATATAGGTCAACACGCCATCGAGACCTTCTCGTTCTTCACGATCGGGAAACGCCGCTCGCGCGTCAATTGGTCTGCCCGCAAGATCTTTCGAACGCTTCTCGCCAATCGGACCATAGCCCTCAAACGCAAGTCCCAGCGAATCGAACCGCGCATGGCAACCCGCGCAACTCGGATTGTCGCGATGCTTCGCCAACGCTTCGCGCAACGGCATCTCGGCCTTCGCCTCATCGGCGGGCAGTTCCGGAACATTCGCCGGAGGCGGCGGAATCGCTTCGCCCAACAGCCTGCGCACGACCCAATAGCCGCGTTTAACGGGACTTGTGCGCAACCCGGGCGCATTCTGCGTGAGAAACACCGCCATCGGTAGCAAACCGCCGCGCCCATATTGGCGCGCATCGTCAACTCGCGTCCAATCCTGCACGGCTGGCATTCCGTAATGCTTCGCCAACACTGGATTCACGAACGTATGCGTCCCATACAAGAGATCGAGCAGCGAGCGATCGTTGCGAACCACATCCGCGATGTACCGGATCGGTTCCTCGAACATCGCCTGCCGCAGCGCATTGTCAAACTGTGGAAAGCGGCCACGATCGACAGTGTTGTTCTCTTCGAATCGCCGGAAGTCGAGCCAATGTCCCGCAAATTCAGTGGCAAAGCGATCCGCCCGCGCATCCTTCAACATCCGCTTCGCCTCGGCGGTCAACGTCAGACCCTTCCCCGCCATCGCCTCATCGGGCATCGAAGACCATAGGAAGTAACTCAACCGATTCGCCAATTGCTGGCTCGTCAATGGAGCGATTTGCTTGCGGGTCTCAATCAGATCGACTCGATAGCAGAAATCGGGCGACATTAGGACACTCACAATCGAATCGCGAATCGCTTCCTCGTGGGTGAGTCCGCCAGCCTCTCGGATCTTGCGATAGTAGCTCTGTAAGTCGTCGCGCTCCGCACCGGTTAAGGGTCGGCGATAAGCCTTTGCCGCGAACTTCGTCAGCGCCGCAAGATGTTTCGCTTCCGATTCCGCGCGGGCTTTTTCCACTGCGCGAATCGCATCGTTGACTTGAATGTAGTGGGCGTCAATGGCTCGATGCGCCAACGGGTCGTTGGCCGGATCCGCCGCGGCCTTCGCGAAATACTTCTCGCGCAAACCGAAGATCACCCGCGAATCAGTGACGGCCCTATCTGTCGGACGTTCGCTGCCGGACTCGCGTCCATTCCCAAGAATCTCGCCACTTTGATTGAAGTAATACTGCGTGTACGTGCGAATCGTGTGGTCGCCAATGAAATCGAAATCCTGCCAGAGCGTTTCCAGTTCTTCGATCTGGGCGTCGCTGAGGATCAGTTCGCGCAGCGGCAGATCGTCGCGAAAGTAGCCCATCACGTTGTGATATCCAGCACTCAAGAAGCGTCCCGTATCTTGTGTGAGGTCGGGAAAGAAGCGCCCGCGCTCACCGATGTAGAAGGCATCCGGAAAGATGTTCGCGAACCGCGCAAACGCGGCCTCATAGTTGGGACGCTCCGCCGCCGAAGGCACACGCAGCGGCTCCTGATCGGCTAACCTCGCCTTCACCAATTTCGCCATCGCTTGGAGTGCCACCGCATCGTTATTGCCACGAACGAAGAACTCCCCAGGCCGCGCCGCCACGGGAACCTCGGGCAGCGACTCACCCGCCACCAGCAAAGCCGCGCGATCGTATTCGCGCCGGTTCTTGGCAAACAGATTGAGCTTGTAATTCATCAACGGCTGCGACGTTGAACTCAGGCCTTTCACCGTTGGGCTCATGTAGTGCTTCGCGATCAGCGCGCGCACACGCACCGCGTAGTCGCGCATCGCGGTGAAGCCCTTCTGCGCCTCCTCCGGTTTTAGAGGCAGCCCGCGCCACATCTCCTGTATCTTCGCCAGCGGACCCACTTTCTCTCTCTCTTCCAATGCCTTCCAGATGAGAGGCAGATACTTCGCACTCACCTTCGCATCCGCCGCAACAGACGCCAAAGTCGCCGCTGGCTTGCCCAACGTCGCGCGATGCTTGAACCGCCAAGCGGCCTCGAAGTAACGGGCATAGTCGAGCGGCTGATTCTCATAGAATCGAACGATCCGCAGAATCGCGTACTTCTCGCGATCGGTTTCCACTAACATCGGATGCGTCGCAAAATCGATGCCCCCGGAAGGTTTCAGCACCGTATGGCTCGCCACTTCGCGCGCCGCCTGCAAATACTTATTGAGCAGACTCGGAGACATCGACAATGACTCGCCCGTGTTGTCGAATCCCTCGGGATTCGCCGGATCCACTGGAAATTCTTTCGCCGGCTGGATGTCCACTCCAGTTAAATCGCGAATCGTATAGTTGTACTCGGCATTGCTCAAACGCCGAGCCAACACCACTCCGGGATCGCCCGCATTCTTGCGCGCCTCGTTCGAACGCACCGCATCCACCCAGGCAATGAACTGATTGTTCGAAGCCGCATCGGGCTGCTGCAATGGCTTGGGAGGCATCTCGCCCGCGTGTACCCGCTCCGCCGCAAGTTTCCAACGGGGATGCTCGCGAACCACGTCCGCCAGCTTCGAGAAGCCTTGAAAGTTCAACTGCGCCGCCGGATTTGCACCACTATGGCACGAAATACAATAAGTCGAAAGATAGGGCTTCACCGTCTTGGTGAACCGCCGTTCCAACTCGACGTCAACAGGCCCCGCAAAGGCACAAACAGAAAGCAGCCAGAATAGTCTTTTCATTTTATTGAATGGATTCGAACGGAGTATCCTGAATCCGGTAGCTCTTCCAGTCTTTGTAGTCAAAATGCCACCACTCGTGCTCGTACACGGTGAAGCCTTCTTCTTCCATTGCTTTGCGCAGCAACTCGCGATTCCTGCGCTGTCGGTCGGTACCGCCCGCGTAGTTCGGAAACGCCCGGTCGGACATCTCGTCGTAGCCCGACGGCATCTCCACCGCCAACCCGGATCTCAGTTCGTATAACGTCAAATCCACCGCGCATCCTCGATTGTGACGGCTACCATTGCTCGGATCCGCAACGAAAATCCGCTTGGCTTGCGGCGTCATATCCCAGAACATTTTCGTCACGGCCCAAGGCCGATATCCATCGAACACCATCATGCCAAAGCCCTGCCCCGCCAGCTTGCGATGTGCTCGCAACAGCGCGTCCGCAGCAGGCTTCTGCAAAAACGCCCGCGCCTGTTTGTAGAAGACTTCACCCGCAAAATTGTTGGCTGTGGCATAGCGGACATCCAGCTTAATCGTCGCGTCAAGCTTCGACAATTCGACGAGTTCACCGTTGCGAAAGTTACCGTCCTCAACCGGCGGACGCGGCACATATCCCGGACCGCGCACAATGCGCCCAGGCTTCGCATCGGTGTGTTTGCCGTCGCGCAACACGGCGACTCCATTGACAAAAACATCGCGAATACCCGTCGATACTCGATGCGGCTGTTCATAGGTCGCCCGATCCCCCACCGTTGCCGGATCGAAGATCACGATGTCCGCATAAGCGCCCTCGCGCAACTCGCCGCGATCCGCGATCGACAGGCGCCGTGCCACAGCGGACGTCATCTTGCGAATCATGTCCTCAAGTGGCGTCACCTTCTCTTCACGAACATATTTACCCAATAAACGCGTAAAGTTGCCGTAAGCGCGCGGATGCGCAAGATCGCGCGCGACCGTTGGATCCAAGCCCCCGGCATCGGTGCCGAACTTCATCCAGGGCTGCTGCATCTGCAGTTTCAGATTTTCTTCGCTGGCGATGAAGTACATCGTTTCCACGCGACGGCGTTCGCTCAAGATTAGATCCATCGCAGCTTCGGTCCAATGCACGCCGCGCGCCGCAGCGATCTCATTGAGTCGCTTGCCTGCATATGCCCGATTCTCTGGCTTCTCTAAAGCAGTAATAAGCACGCCTTCCGGTGTTGCGAGATCGCAGAGATTTTCCCACTCCACATCCTGGCGCAGCATCTCCGCGCGCATCTTTTTGCGAGCCTCCCCATCGGCTAGGTTCTCGAAGAGCTTGCCGTCGGCCTGGGACCAAGGGGGCAAACACGCGGTTAGCCCAGTGCCGCCCGCGACATAAGGATACATGTCCGCGCCAACGTCCAAACCCTCTCGCCGCGCGGCTTCGATGCGTCCGATCGCATCGCGCATTTTCGGCCAATTACGCTTGCCTGCGGCCTTTAGGTGATAGATCTCGACCGCAACTCCGCCCTTCCGTCCGATCTCAATCGCCTCGTCGATGGCCTCAATCAAGCGATCTGCCTCAGACCGCATGTGCGTGATGTAGACGCCACCGTACTGCGCCATTGCCTTTGAAGTCTCGATCAATTCGCGCGTGCTTGAGAAGTTATTGGGCGGATAGATCAACGCGGACGCAATGCCGAACGCGCCATCTTCCATCGCATTGCGAACCGCATCGCGCATCAGCGTCAGTTCGGGCTCAGTAGGCTCGCCCTGCGCCAATCCCTTCGCGTAGGCGCGCAGAGTGCCACTGCCGACAAAAGATCCAAAGTTGACCGATGCACCATGCTTATCCATCGCGCGCAACCAACGATCGAAGCCGCGATCGCCTTTGAAAGAGAACTCAGGCAACTCGCGGGTCTTATCGTTGGCCGGAGCGTTGGTGGAACCCTCGCCCATGATCTCGGTGGTCACGCCCTGCGTCACCTTGCTGATCACCCGTCCATCGCCGCTCAAAAACGCATAGCGTGAGTGGCTCTGGATGTCGATAAATCCTGGCGCAACCACGTGGCCACGCGCATCGATCCGCTGCTTTGCCGATGCTTTTGCCAACAATCCGGCAGGGGTGATTCGCAGGATGCGATCGCCGGTCACTGCGACATCGCCATAAAACCAGGCGCTGCCCGATCCGTCGACGACCCGTCCGCCGCCGATGATCAGATCGTAAGTCTGCGCATGCAGAACACAAGCACCGACAAACAACAGCCGCGTCATGGAATTAGCACCGTCTTTCCGATCACCTTGCGATTCGCCATGTCGCGCAGAGCCTGTGGAGCTTCGGTCATCGCATACGACTTCGCCACGCGTGGATGAATCTTTCCCGCCCCTGCGAGTTGCTCCAGCGCCGCCTGGCACTCTGACACATAGCCGGGATGCTCATGCACATAGCCACCCCAAAAGACGCCCATAAGCGACATATTCTTCAACAGCGCGCGATTCGCCGCAAGCGATGCGATGCGTCCACTGGCGAATCCGATGACGAGATGACGCCCTTCTGGCGCGATGCACTTCGATGAGAGATCGAAGATGTCGCCGCCGACGGGATCGTAGATGACGTCGACGCCGCGGCCGTTCGTGATTGTCTTCACCGCGTCCACCCAGCCCGGTTCGCTATAGCTCACCGCATGATCCGCGCCCTGTTCGCGCGCGAAGGCCAGCTTCTCTTCAGAACCCGCGGTGGCGATGACCTGTGCGCCCAAAGCCTTGCCTATCTGGATCGCCGACATGCCCACGCCGCTCGCTCCCGCATGAACCAGAAGCCATTCGCCGGATTCCAGTTGCCCGCGCGTGACCAGCGCAAAATACGAAGTTTGATAGACAATCGGAAACGCGGCCGCAGCGGGAAAATCCATGCCTCCGGGTACGCGAAACGTGCGATGCGGATCCGATAGTGCGTACTCGGCAAACCCGCCCTGGCTCACCATCGCAAGCGCAGAATCGCCAGGGGCGAAACCTGTCACATCGGCACCGACAGCCTCGACAATCCCCGACACCTCGGCACCGGGAGTGAACGGAAACGGCGGCTTTACCTGATACTTGCCCTGCACCTGCAATATGTCGAAGAAGTTCAACGCAGCCGCGCGCACTTTGATCAGGATCTGCGTGGGGCCAGGCAGAGGAACCGCAATTTCATTCCAATGCATGCCCTCTGGCTCGCACCATTCCGTAACCTGCCACGCCTTCATCGTCGTTGTCATGTCGAGAGCCTCAGTTTATCATCGTGAGATCCCCCTGAATGCGCCCATTCGAGACCATCTCGACAACATCCAGTCGAAGGACATACATGTGTCGAACCTGCGGTGCATGCACCGGCACAAGTCCGCTATGGTTGGGCCGACGATCTAGAGGTGACGCGGACCAGCGTCGAAGGGCCTCCCGCTTCTCCGTTCCGAACGCGGAACTAGCGGCGACCCCGATTCTTGCGGTATACCGCAACAAAACGCTGGTGGGCTTTGTAGTCAGCCGAAAAATTGGTTCCACCAGAGCCATCGCCCTTCGCGACAAAATAGAGGTAATCTGTTTCGGCCGGACGGAGCGCGGCTTCCAGCGAAGCGAGCCCCGGGCTTGCGATCGGCCCGGGCGGCAAGCCCTTTACTTGATATGTGTTGTAAGGATGCTGGTTTGCGAGATCGCTTCGGTAGATGGTGCCGCGCCAGCGTCCTTCCATCATCGCGGCATAGATCGTGGTCGGATCGCATTCAAGTTTCATGTCCTTTTCGAGCCGGTTTCGATAGACGGACGCCACGATGGGACGCTCGCGAGGAACCCCCGATTCCTTCTCTACCAACGACGCCATGGTGACCTTTTCCAGAACATCCTTGGCCGAGCCGCCCTTCAGCGCGATCTTCCATTGACGGCGGAACTGATCGGTCATCATCTTGATCAATTGATCGACGGTCGTCGATCGCGTAAGCCGGTAGGTGGCGGGAAAGAGAAAGCCCTCGAGCGTCGGCGCCTTGGATGCAAGATCGCGAATTGGCAACGGATTCCGAGCTACTTTGAGAAAGGCGTCGCCCCTTAAGAAGCCCAACTTACCGACGCTCTCCGCTATATCGAAGATGTTGCTGCCCTCGCGAACGGACAATTCGTAGTAGTGGATGTCGCCGCGAGAGATGCGCCCCACCACTTCCAGTGGTGACGAAGCTTGAATGAATTCGTATTCGCCTGCCTGAAGCTTGGAAAAAGGGTGAAAAACGCGCGCAAGTTGAAACAGAATCGGATGTCGAATCACTCCCGCGTCGGCCAGCTTCTTCGCCATCGTACCGCTCGGAGTTCCACGCGCGAACTCGACCATCGCCTCATTTTTGAAGCCCTGATAGGACTGCATGGCGAAACCCGCTAGCGCCCCCAAGGTCACGGCAAGCAGCAGGACAGAAATCCACAAGAATCGCTTCACTCGTCACCCCCTTCATAGAAGTGCGTCTGTAGGTGCTCCAAGTAGCCTCGGAGAATCAACACAGCCGATAGTTTATCGAGCTCTTTCGCGCGCTTCTCGATGCTCATGCCGCGAGACTTCAGAATGCCATTCGCCTCCCAGGAGGTTAAGCGCTCATCCCAATAGTCCACGGCAATGCCCGTGCGCGCGGCAAGCCTGGCTCCGAACTCGTGCGTATACTCTTGTTGCCTGCTTGCGCCGCCGTTCATGTGCTTAGGGTCGCCGAGCACAATCCAACTCACCTGGCGCTCTTCGATAAGCCGGGCGAGCGCCTCCAGATCTTCTCGGATCCGCACGCGATGAAACGTATCGAGGCCCTGCGCGGTGATGCGCATTTCGTCGCTAATCGCCAATCCGATACGCTTTTTGCCCAGGTCCATGGCGAGAATCCTGCCCGTTGGCGGTGGCTGGTTTTGCACGTGATCTTCTATCAAGTGTAGTTGAAGGTGTCGCCCTCGGGAACAAAGATACAATGAATTGTTTGAGCAAAATCAACAAGGTCGAAATCCACGTTTTCCAGTTCGATGCCCGCAATTTGGGATCCGCTGGCGGTGCCACCATCGGTGCCCTGGGCTGCAGGCATGGCGCGGTGACGCGCTTGACCAAGTACGCCGTCGCTATTCAAACCGATAATGGACTTCGCGGCGAGTACGTCACACATTGGGTCGGAAGCGCTGCCGCGCTTGGCCAAACCATGATGCTTGCGCCACTCCTCTTGGGTCGCGAAGCGGAACAGCGCGAACAGATTTACGACGACCTCAAGCGCGAAGCCCGTCAATTCGATCACATGGGGCACGGACCTTTGGACATCGCTCTTTGGGATCTTGCAGGCAAAAAGTATGGCGTCTCGGTGTCTGAACTTTTGGGCGGATACCGCAAGCGCCTGCCCGCCTATGCGTCCACCTACATGAGCGATCGTAACGGCATCTTATCCTCGAAAGAAGCCCACGCCGACTTCGCGCTCGCCTGCCGCGAGCTGGGCTACCGCGCGTACAAGATTCACGGGTGGAACGAAGGCAACAAGCGCGAAGAGGCCGAAAACGTTCTGCATTTGCGCGAAACAGTCGGCGGATCGATGGATCTGATGATCGATCCCGCATGCCAGTTGCGCACCTTCGCTGACGCCTTGTACGTTGGCCGCGCCTGCGATGAGGCCGATTACTTCTGGTTCGAAGATCCGTTCCGCGATTCCGGCGTCTCCGCTTACGCGCACAAGAAACTACGGCAGATGATTCGCACTCCCCTGCTACAAACTGAGCACGTTCGCGGCGTCGAACCGAAGGCTGATTTTCTGATCGCCGAAGGAACCGACTTTCTGCGCGCGGACCCCGAGTACGACATGGGTATCACGGGCTGCATGAAGATCGCGCACATCGCCGAAGGATTCGGCGTCGATTGCGAGATCCACGCCAGCGGACCGGCGCATCGCCATTGCATGTCCGCCATTCGCAACACCAACTTTTACGAGGTCGCGTTGGTTGGCCCGGGGACGCCAAATGCGGTGCCACCGGTTTACAAGTGCGGCTACAACGACTATCTCGAAGGCGTCGGAGAGGACGGCTGCTTTCCGGTGCCCGAGGGGCCGGGGCTTGGCGTCGTTTACGACTGGGCCTTTATCGGCAAGAACCGGATCGCTCAGCACACGTTCGAGTAAGACTCGATCGCAACTGTTCTCGGGAGCGGGCGAGCATCCGCTCGACGGACTTGGTGGTCTTGCCCATGCGTGCGCCGGACTCGCCGGCGTTGCGGCCCGCCCAATAGCGATCACGGATGACGTCCTTGTACTTCGGCGGCAGCGCCGAAATCGCGTCATGCACGCGGCCACGGGCTTGTGCCTTTTCGAGATCTTCGTCGACGCGCCGTGACGAGCAGGGCTCCTGCAACGGACTCAAATCTTCAATCGATTGCGGCACGCGGCGCGAACGGCGGAAGTGATCCTGCACCTTGTGCTTGGCGATGCCGAGCAGCCAACTGCGCAGCGGTGATTCCGAACGATAGACGCTGCGATTTTGCCAAGCGGCCAGAAAGACTTCCTGCACGATATCGTTGGTTGCGTCCGTGTAAGGCGCGAGTTTGTGCCGAACGTATGCGGCGACAGCGGGTATGTGAATGTCCAGGGTTTCCATCTCTGGACAAGGATTCGTTGAAGCCCCTCGAAAAGTTACGCTTTTCGTTTCGATGCGAGATAAGCTACGATCGACGACAGAAGCACCGAAACAAGAACGACACTACCGTGCCAGGCGAGCACGTGTGAGCGTTCCACCAAGGGGCAGTAGGCTTCGAGCACAACGAGCGCGACGGATCCGGAAGCGAGGCCGGCCAGCGCGCCAGACCATCCCGGCTGCAGGAAGTAACCGCGACGGATGATCATCCACGTCAAGGCGATAGCGGCTGCGGAATACATCAGTCCATATTTGGCGCAGTTGGTTCCGAACTCGGTGAATCCATCGGGATCGTATTCCCATGGCAGCAGCGCGACAGGGCCTGCAACGATCGCGGCAATCGCGACGGCGATGCAGATCGCTGGGGGAATCCGACGTGCCATCGAAGGAAACATCTGGCGCGCCAGCAAGAGCGAAGTCATCGCTCCGATGATCGCCAGGCCCGCGAAGATCGCGAGCCTCTGGTTGGATTCCAGCGTATCCCAGCCGGCCATGCCGAGATGCTTGCTTCCGATCGCCACAACGATGCTGCCAACGGCAAGAATGCTTACGGCGATCCACCAAGGAGAAGGCAGCGGACGAACGGGCTTCAAATCCGCCATCGAAATCACAGGCATCGGGGGCGTTGCGGCATTTGTGTCGAACCACTGCGCGATGGCTTTACAGGGCTCGCAGGATTGCAGATGGGCTTGCGCCTCGGCGGAGAGCGGATTACCCAGGAGGTCTTCGAATTCGCGGCAAGTCATTACCGTGAACCTCCCTGCTTGCCTGATCCAACGAGGAGAGAACGCAGCTTTTCGTAGGCGCGATGCGCCTTTTGTTTCACCGATCCGACCGATGAGCCGGTTGCTTGCGCGACTTCTTCCAAGCTCATTCCTGAAACTTTCAACATCAACAATACTTCACGCTGGCTCTCCGGAAGCCCCCTCAACAGCTCTTCAATCCCCGGACTGAAGCTCTCTTGCGACGAAACCGGGGCGGCGACATCGGGAGGCGAATCCATTGCCACCTCCGGGCGGCGCATGGTTTTCCGCAACCGGTCAAGGCGGGTGTGATTGGCGATCGCGAAGATCCACGGCATTGCCGGTTCACCCGGGCGGTACGTAGCCCTCGCACGATGCAGTCGCAGCCAGGTTTCCTGCAACAAATCCTCAGCCTCGGCGGTTCTCTGTGTGTGATGCAGAAAGTAGCGGTAGACTGCCGGACTGACGTGTCGCACCAGATCGTTGGCCGCTACGGAATCTCCGGCTTGATAGGCTCGGAGCATTCCCTCTACATTGACTTCGCCGCTGGACATTGAAAAGTTACGATCGGCCTAGCAGCATTTGGCTCGCATGTACTTGCGCTTCATGCGGTCTTCGCTGAACAATCGCCATTCCGCTTTCGATGGTGGCACACCTCTAGCAGTCAGGTGTCGCGCGTATGCGTTCTCGTCGCCGATCTCTTTGAGGATTCCTAGCAGGATCCGTCCAAGTTCGCGCAATCGGGACATCATACTTCCTCCGCCTTTAGTTGCGTCAGTACGAAGGGTGACTCATGTACTGTTGCGTCGCGATTGCCGCGAAGGATGCCGATCCAAACACGCGCCGAATCAATCACGATGATCGAAACGAGGATGAGAAAGACCACGCAAATGCCGGCGTCGAGTTGCGCGTTGAAGATCATTGTCTGCGTATCGGCGACCTTAGCTGCAGCGACTTTACCTGCGGCAATTGCGCCTTCGAGTTGACGGGCTTGCGCAAGGAATCCGACACGCGGAAGATCGGAGAAGATCTTTTCGAGCGCGGCGGTGTAGGTGACAATCAGAAGCCAGGACAGCGGCAGGCAAGTGATCCACAGATACTTTGCGCGATGCATTTTGAGAAGGATCGTGGTGGCGACGCAGAGCGCGATGCTCGCCAGCAATTGGTTTGCGATGCCGAACAGTGGCCACAGTGTATTGACGCCACCAAGCGGATCTTTCACGCCCTGATACAAGAAGTAACCCCAACTGCCGACGACGAGGGCCGAGCAGCCAATGACGCCGGGCATCCAATTCGTACGTCCCAGAGGCTTGTGGATGTGGCCCAGCAGATCTTGCAGCATGAAGCGGCCGACACGGGTTCCGGCATCGATGATGGTGAGGATGAAGAGCGCCTCAAACATGATCGCGAAGTGGTACCAGAAGCCCAGGATGGCCTTGCCGCCTCCGCCTTGGGCGAAGATGTGGGCCATGCCCAAAGCCAATGATGGTGCGCCTCCGGTGCGATAGAAGAGCGTTTGTTCGCCGACGTCTTTTGCGAGAGAGGCCATCTTCGCGGCATCCACTGGAAAGCCCCAAGCGGTGATGGTAGCGGCGGCAAGTTCAGGAGTGGCACCCGCGATACCGGCAGGCGAGTTGACGGCGAAGTAAACGCCGGGGTCGAGCACGCAGGCGGCGATCATGGCCATGATGGCGACAAAGCTTTCGAGCAGCATCGATCCGTATCCGACGGGGGTGGCGTGGGATTCGCGCGCGATGAGTTTGGGCGTGGTACCCGATGAGATCAGCGCATGAAATCCGGAGATCGCGCCGCAGGCGATGGTGATGAAGCAGAAGGGAAAGATCTTGCCGGCGAAGACGGGTCCTGAGCCGTCGATGAACTTCGTATAGGCGGGCATCTGCAGTTCCGGACGCGCAAACAGGATGCCCACAGCGAGCATCACGACGACACCAAGTTTGACGAAGGTGCTCAGATAATCGCGCGGTGCGAGCAAGAGCCATACGGGTAGTGAACTAGCGAGGAATCCGTAAGCGATCACCATCAGCGCCAGCGCGACGGCGCTGTAAGTGAAGACGGGCGCCCATTCCGGGGAGTTCGCAACCGCTTCGCCGCCGAAGATGCTGGCGATGACGAGAGCGAAGCCGATTGCGGAACATTCCAGCACTTTGCCGGGGCGAAGGTAGCGCAGATAGAGACCCATGAAAACGGCGATCGGCATGGTGGCGAAGATGGTGAAGGTTCCCCAAGGCGAGTGCGCGAGCGCGTTGACTACGACAAGCGCAACCACTGCGAGAAGAATGACCATGATGAGCAGCACGGTAACCAGCGCCACAACACCGCCGACTTTGCCGATCTCTTCGCGAGCCATCTGTCCGAGGGTTTTGCCGTCGCGCCGCATCGAGCAGAAGAGGATGACAAAGTCTTGGACGCAGCCGCCGAGGGCGGCGCCGACGATGATCCAGAGGGTTCCGGGCAGGTATCCGAATTGGGCGGCGAGAGTGGGTCCGACGAGGGGTCCGGGGCCGGCGATGGCGGCGAAGTGATGGCCGAATACGATCCACTTGTTGGTCGGTTCGAAGTCGTGACCGTCGCGGAGGCGTTCGGCAGGGGTGGCGCGGCGGTCGTCGAGGGCCATCACTTTGGCCTCAATGAACTTGGCGTAGAAACGGTAGGCAGTGAGATAGATGCTGACCGAGGCCACGATCAGCCACATGCTGTTGATATGTTCGTCGCGATTGAGGGCGATGCCGGCAAGCCCGAGGGCTCCGACGATGGACAGAAGCGCCCAACCAAGTTTTTGGATCATCGATTCCGCGATTGTACCGCTTCCGGGGCGCTGCCGGATTGGCTTGGTTTCGCGATTTTTTATTTCGGCGTCCGATGCGCCGCGATAGGTGACTGCTTGAGTTCCGACTGGCGTCGGTCCTTTGTTTTGTTTCGTGTCTTGGGTTCGTGCGCGCATTTTTATTTTTTCGCCTCCTGCACTGGTTGTTCAAAACTGGCTTCGTTTTGCCAGATTTTTTTTCGACAGTCGAACTTCTCAAATCAAAAGGCCACTCGGGGGGAATTGCCCCAACAGTGGCCTTACTGCCGATATTCGGCTCCTGCCCAATTATGACCTGCGGGCCTGCCTATACAAAATCGATCTCCGTAAACTGCTGAGGATCAAGGAGAAGTAGTCCGAACCACTCTTCCCGCTGCCACCGCAACAATGAGCCTTGCCCGAGGTAACAGTTCAGGCCGCCGGAGCTTGGGCGGAATAGAGCGAGGGCGAGGGGCACCCTGGGCGATGAAGACGGATGGCTTGGCAAAGGTGGTCGATAACCGGGAGGTCCTGTTTTACGCAGGTTTGTGAGATCGTCAGGAGACGCGCGGTTGCAACGGTGCCGGCGACGCAGCGATTGCCGAAAGAGGTTTTACGCCATTGCACGGCGGTGCGCAGGTTCTGTTCGGAGGTGTTGTTGGTCGGCTCGACGCCGGGTTCGTCGACAAAGCAGAACAGCTTGTCGAAAGTTTGCCCGATGGCGTTGGCCATGTTGGCCACTTCGCGATGATCGCAATCCCACCAGCGGATCGCCAGATTGAGAAATGCGCGACGAATGCGAAGAGAGCGTTGGATGAGTTGCGAGCGATCGATTTTGCCCTCGCGGAATTTCCACCACAAACGGAACAACTTGGCGTACTGGGCGAGGGCGTCGCGGGCAAAGCGTTGGGTTTGCCAATCCCATCCCCGATCGAGAATCGCCAGCAAATTTCGCTTCAAGTGAGCCCGGCACAACTGTGCCTTGCCTTTGTGATAACTCAGATAGGTGGCCAGCCGGTCGCTACATAAGATTCCGCGATCTTGGGCGCGAAAACGCGGATGCGGATCAGTTCAAAGCCATACTCGCCGCCGTGATTATCGAGGCGCCCGATAAGGAAGCTCTGACGGTACGGGCGGCGCATGACCGCACGGGCATCGCCGCCGCCGACTTCTCGCGCATCCGCAACGCGGATCTCGGGCGGTTCACCGTTGACCGGCTCATGTCGGTCCTCAACCGCCTCGGTTCGCGTATTGAAGTGAAAATCCGGGTGCGTCGGGCAGAGCTACCGGATGCGCAGCCTGAATTCGCGAATTCGCGAATTCGCTAATTCGCTAAGGTATCTTCTTTTTGGACAGATAGGTCGCGACCGTGGCTGCGATGCCGACAATCAATTCAGCCTCGTCTCTGGTCGGATCTTTCCCTTCGCGAATATGACGGGCGCGCTCAGAGGCGTACCCCCAGGCTTTACCGACGGCTGCATCGAGTGGTTTGGGAATCAGGTCAGGATGACGGGATATGATTTCTCCCAGTGTGCCCTTGGAATCACCCGTAGCCGTTCTGGCGACACACTCAAGCGCCCCCATCGCATGTTGAATTGCACCTGTGAGGTCAGCGTGCGGGCGGCGTGAAAGATCGGCAAGAGCTTCATGAATTTCTCTTCCTGCTGTCTGAAGACCACCCTCTTTGAGCGCCGGAAGGGCGCGATGCACGGCGACTTCAAAAGCTTCCGAGCCACGGCTGGCTATCTTGCCCTGCTGAAGCTGCCAGCCCACACCCGCGTGACGGAAGTAGCCATTGATCTTCTCTTCGAAATCCTCTTCCGGTCGTCCGTCGCCCTGCACTTCCCAGTTTTCCATGGCTGCGTATAGGCGCTCGACCAAGTCGTAGACCAAATACCAGTCCCATTTCCGAGACCAGGCGTTGAAGCTGAACGCGCGACGATATACCAGACTGCTTTGGTTCCGGTGACTGCCAGGACTGCTTCCCGATTCTGGCTGCGATATCGAACAGGTCGTCAGAGTCCCAGCCGAGCTGCGTCATGATGTCGATAATCATGTCCCGCACTTCCTGCGGAAGCTCCTCGCGGATGGTGATCTCCGTCAGCGCATCCGTGCTGGCGTAGCCGTGCCGGATGGAGAAGGCTTGATCGGCCTTCGTGCTTCCACCTTGGGGTTTTTCGACCTGCGCGGCCTCAAGGGTTTCAATGACCGGCTTGAAGAGCGAAGTCATGTAGGCGCGTCGAGATTGGTACGTCGTCAGCCCATGCTCTTTCCAATAGCTGTACCAGTCCCACAGTGAGTGGAAAACATTGGGGTCGCTAATGGCCAGGCCGCGAAGGCCCGCCGCAATTTGACTGCGCAGTTCCGTGTACTCAGCTTCCGCCTCTTCAATCCGCCGCGTGCGTGTGCCTACGGCAATCATGAGCGTGCGGACGGTATGAACCTTCTGGAGAATGGCGGCGCTGGGTGTTGCTTCAGCAGTCATGTTGCTCATGTTTTTCTAGCCTGTGGCGCGGTGCGCTCGTCTCGATCAGATGCGAATCAGTGTTCATCACCAGTTTTTCAGATTCACCGCCGTGGTGTAAAGTGGTGAAGTCATGAAGAGCCAGAGCGCCTCA
>CAZCPL010000014.1:0-48776 GCA_964500255.1 uncultured Solibacteraceae bacterium
ATTTCGTTCTTTGCTGCGTTTCGATGACCGCTGCGACGACAGCCACCTGGGAAATGGGCGGATACAACGACTTTCTGCGCGGCAAGCTCAGCGGACTCTCGCTCAATCGCGACGGGAAACTTGCACTCGCGCCTCGCCTCGATTCCGTTTACGATTCCGAGCAACCGCAGGTTTGGACGGTCGCACGCGGCAACGATGGATCGTTGTATTTGGGCACTGGCCACCGCGGGCGCGTCTACCGTTTCGAGCCGGGTTCCAAGAAAAGCACGCTGCTCTGGACATCCGATCAGCCCGAAGTTTTCGCCGTGGCGGTGGACGCCAAAGGCGTTGTCTATGCGGCTTCCTCGCCCGACGGCAAGATCTATCGCATCGAAAACGGCAAGGCTTCGGAATATTTCACCGCACCAGGGCGCTATGTTTGGGCTCTGAGTATTGGTCCGGATGGCGCGCTGTATGCGGGTGCCGGTGAGCCTGGCAAGATCTATCGCATCACTGGTGCGGGGAAGGGCGAAGTCTATTTCGACAGTCAACAAGCGCACATCACCTGCTTGGCGTTCGATGCCGAAGGGCGGCTGCTGGCGGGCAGTGAGCCGAACGGGATCCTCTATCGGATCACGGCCAAAGATAAGGCTTTTGTGCTGTTCGATGCCAATCTGCCCGAGATCCGCGCGATTCTGCCGATGCCCGATGGATCGATCTATGCGGCGGCGCTCGGCGGATCTTTGGCCAAACGCGGCGGCACGCCCGGCGTGATTTCCGGCCTGCCCACGGGCCCGATGGTGACCGCTCCGGGAATCAGCATCACGGTGACGGATTCGCAGGCGGGGTTGGATGTGAAGCCCAAGCAGGAGCCGCGTCCGGTGGTGACTTCGACGTTGTCGGCGTCGCCCGCGACCGCGGTGCAGGCATATGAAGTGGCGGGTATTGAGAAGTCGACAATCTTCAAGATTCTTCCGGATAACACGGTGGAAAGCGTCTGGTCATCGAAAGACGAGAACGTCTACGACCTCGTGCAGGCCGATGGTGCGCTGCTGTTTGCGACCGATGGTTTAGGGCGGGTGTACCGCTTGAATCCGGATCGCCGCGCGACGCTGATCCTGCAGACGAACGAGGGCGAAACTTCGCGATTGTTGGCTTCGCCCGAAGGGATTTTTGCGACCTCTGGATCCGCTGGTAAGATCTACAGATTAGCGACGGCCTTGTCGCCCAAAGGCGAGTTCGAAGCGCCTGTACACGATGCGGGATCGGTGGCGCGTTGGGGCCGTCTGCATTGGCGAGCCGAAGTTCCAAAGGGCACGCGCGTGGAGTTCCGCACTCGGACAGGCAATTCTGCAAGACCCGATACGACATGGAGCGACTGGTCAGAACCGCTGAGCGATTTGGAGAGTTCGGGGATCAAGAGTCCCAATGCGCGCTTCATTCAATGGAAGATGGAAATGCGCGGCGCGGGCGAAGATTCGCCGGTGGTGCATTCAGTGACGGCGGCGTATTTGCCGCAGAATAATGCCCCGACAGTGCGAAGCGTTGCGGTCGCGTCGGCAGGTGCGGCTTCGAAAGCGGTTCCGGCGGCTTCGAACGCGCAGTCAAGCTTTAGCATCACGGTGACGGATGGCGGCGAAGCGGCCGCTCCCGCGGGCACGCCTACGACGGCGTTGTCGAAAGCCGGTGGATCGCTGCAGACTCAGATCACTTGGCAGGCCGATGATCCGGAAGGGGATCGGCTGATTTACTCGGTGTACTTCCGCGGCGAGGAAGAGCGCGAGTGGAAGCTGTTGCGCGGCAACACCTATGAGAATTCGCTGTTGCTGGATGGCGACATACTGGCCGACGGGCGCTATCTGTTTCGTGTTGCGGCTTCCGATCGGCCGGCGAATCCGATACAGTACGCACGGGAAGCGGAGGGCGTGAGCGCACCGGTGTTGATCGATAACACTCCACCTGCTTTGCACGTATCGGCGACGCGACGCGACGGCGAAAAGCTGGAACTCGACATCGAGGCTTCGGATTCAACGTCCATGTTGCGGCGCTGCGAATACTCGCTGGATGCGGCATCCTGGCAGCCGTTGGAAGCCGCCGATGGAGTCACCGATTCGCTGAAGGAGAAGTTCGAACTGCGGCTCGACAAACTACGCGCGGGCGAGCATCTGCTGGTGATCCGCGTCTACGATCAGGCTGGCAATGCGGGTTTGACCAAGGCGGTGGTCCGGTAAATGCTCTTTAACTCCTTCGAGTTTCTGTTCGCATTTCTGCCTGTTGTGTGCGTTGTTTACTTCGCTCTGACCCGTTTCTTGGAACACGCGGCGGGGCGGCTCTGGCTGTTGCTCGCCTCATTCTGCTTCTACGGCTATTGGGAAATTCGCTATGTGCCGCTCTTGGCGGTCTCGATTGCGTTCAATTTCCTGGTTGGCAGGCGCGTTCGTGGCAGTTCGGGCTGGCTGGTCGTCGGCATCCTTGGCAATGTTGCCGCGCTGGCTTACTACAAGTACACCGGCTTCTTTTTGACCTCTATGAACACAGCGGCGGGATGGCAGTTGACTGTCCCGGCGATTCTGCTGCCGCTGGGCATCAGCTTCTTCACGTTCACGCAGATCGCCTATCTGGTGGACGCTTCCAGCGAAAAGATTCCAGACTACAACTTTGTCGACTATGCGCTGTTTGTCAGCTATTTTCCGCACTTGCTGGCGGGTCCGATTCTGCATCACGCGCAGATGATGCCGCAGTTCTCGAACGTGGCGCGCGCGCGGTTCGATGCGGATCGCTTCTCGGCGGGTTTGTCGTTGCTGGCCGCCGGATTGGTGAAGAAGATCCTCATCGCCGATCTGGTTGCGCCTGTCGCCACCGAGGGCTTCCGGAATGCTTCAACGCTCACCTTTGGCCCCGCGTGGATCGCGGCTTTGGCTTATACAGTGCAGATCTACTTCGACTTCAGCGGCTACACGGACATGGCTCGCGGCGTGTCGAAAATGCTGAACATTGACCTGCCGATCAACTTTAACTCGCCTTATCAGGCGCGCAATTTGCAGGATTTCTGGCAGCGTTGGCACATGACTCTTTCGCGGTTCCTGCGCGATTATGTGTTCTTTGCGGTGGGCGGCGCAAGGCGGCATCTATACTTCGCCACCATTGCGACGTTCGCGATCGCAGGACTTTGGCACGGCGCGAACTGGACATTCGTCATCTGGGGATTGCTGAATGGGTTTGGCATCGTGCTGGTGCGGTTAACGCCGGTGACGCTGCCTTTGTGGGTGGCTCGCGCACTGACGTTCGTGAGCGTTACGCTGTTGTGGGTGTGGTTCCGCGCGGCGACCGTGGCGGATGCCTGGAAGATGTGGCGGACGATGTTGTCCGGGGTTCCTTCTTCGCCTGCGTGGCAACCATCGCTTGGGCTGATTGCGGCGGCGCTCTTGTTCGCGTGGTTCGCACCGAACTCGCAGAAGTTGTTTGATCGGCCCGTGCTTGCGCCCGCCTGGCGAGTGGCGTTGGGATTGTTGGCGGCCTATTCGATCGCGTCTTTGCAAAATGCATCCGAATTCCTCTATTTCAACTTCTAGTGTTCGCTCGGCCTTCTGGTTGTTGGCCGCAGTGGCGATCCCTTTGATCGCGCTCGGAGCCGTTAACTACTACGTCGATCCGTTTCAGCAATACCGGACTCCGCAGAAGCCTCGTTACTGGCATACGCTGCAGCGCTACATCACGCCAGGCTTCGCCAAACGTGGCGATTACAGCAACATCATCGTTGGATCGTCGATGTTCGAAAGCTTTCGTAATTCAGAAGCCGAGCGTTTTCTCGGAGGCAAAACCGCGAACCTTGCACTGAGCGCGATTTCCGCCTATGAAGAGGGGTTGATGCTCGACCTCGCCTTTCGACAATCGAAGGTCAAACGCGCGATTGTGGATCTGAATGTGAATACCTTCGCGGGTCCGCCGGATAAACGTTGGATCGCCGATCCCTTGCCTTGGTATTTGTGGGATTCGAATCCTTTTAATGACGTTCGCTATTTGTTGTCATTGGATACGTTGGAACGCAGCCGCGACATCCTGCAGAATCGTACGACGGGGCCTGCGTTTTTCAGCGATCCGGATATTCCGTGGTCGTGGGCGACGACGATTGAGTTTTCGGCCAAGCACGTGGTGCACGATCTCGATCCGGCGAATCTCAATTTGAAGTTCAAGCAACAGCCGCGCACGTTGGAAGAGATGATCCGCAACTTTGACGTGAACATTCTGCCGCACATCCGTAAGCATCCGGAGGTGCGCTTCGATCTGGTGCATCCTCCTTATACTGTGCTGGTGTGGGCGGATTTTCAACAGCGCAAGCAGGTGGATGTCACGCTGGAATTCAAGCGCCAGTTGTTTGAGCGCGTCAAGGGGCTGCCGAATGTGGCTGTGCATGACTTTCAATCGGCACCGATTACGGAGGATTTGAAGCAGTATACCGACCTCTATCACTTTGGGTTTTCGGTGTGCACCTGGATGCTGGAACAGATCCGTGACGATCGCTTTCGGGTGACGGAAGCGAGCTTGCCTGGATTATTGGAACAGCAGCGTGTGAGAGCGCGAGATGTGGATCCGCGCAAGCTCATCGAATCCAATCGCTGATGGCTTCCCAGAGCAAGTGGCGGGCGGCGTGTGGATCCCGTTCACGCCCGAGACTTTAGCGGCCGAGTTCACCGAAGCGTCCCAGATGCCGCAGGTCGAACGCGAACGCTGGGGCACGCTCGCAAGAGCGAGAGTGGATTAATGCGATAGCTGGGACGCCGTTTACGAGTGAGTACGAGGCGCTGTTCCGTCGTATTGGATAACAGGGACGTGATCAAAAAGATTGTTGTGGAGTCCTTCAAGTCGCTGGAGAGGGTTGAAGTCGAACTGGGGATCCTCAACGTTTTTGTCGGTGCGAACGGCTCGGGCAAGAGCAATTTCCTGGAGGCGATAGGGGTGTTTTCCGCGGCTGCGGGTAACTCGGTAACCGATCAGACTCTCCTGCAGAGAGGAGTGCGGCCCGGTGTGCCGCGGCGCTATACGTCCGCCTTTCCCACCAGTTCCAAAACCACATCTACTTTAGTGGGCATTCGGATCATGCAAGTTATGCGGTTTCTCTCAACAACCCGCTGAAGGATCCGAGCCCTTCGTGGAAATTCAAGACGGAACTTTTGGAGGCCAATGGCAAGAAGGAGGCTAGTAGGGGACCTAACATGGCTGGTGCTCCAAACAAGGACTTCGGCCTGGCTGCGTTGAGGGTCGTAGAACTGGGTGAGAAGCACCCTGCCTCAATCCGCATGACTGCACTGCGCGAGTATGTCATTTACTCTCCGACAACGAGTGTGCTTCGAGGCATCGCACCGGAGACTCAACCCAGACAACCGTTGGGACTATCGGGTGGCCGTTTGCCCGAAGCAGTTCATGAATTGCTGAAACTCAGTAAGCTAGACCCTTTGGCAAAGGATGTTTGCCAGGATATTTTCGGGCTGGTTCATTGGATGATCCAATTTGGGTCTTCGCCCGCATCGCAACTGCTCCTTTCTCCTGCTGCAAGCTCGACAAGCCATGTTGTCGAATTCAAGGATCGCTTCATGAAAAAAGGTCGCAATATGCTTTCCGGCTACGATGCGAGTGAGGGCGTTTTGTATGTTCTGTTTCTTGCCGTCCTTGCCGTGCATCCACGTGCGCCGCAGTTTTGCGCAGTCGACAATGCCGACCACGGACTCAATCCCGGGCTAGCGAAAGCGGTTTTCGCGAAGTTCTCAGAGTGGATACTGCGAAGCAACCCCGCAAGGCAAATTCTGCTCACCACCCACAACCCAGCAGTTCTGGACGGCCTCCCGATCCAGGATGACCGCATCCGCCTTTTCACCGTGGATCGCGACAACGTCGGTCGAACGGTGGTGAAGCGTGTCGAATACACCGACAAGATGAAAAAATGGGGCGAGAAGGGATGGACGCTCTCCCGCCTCTGGACCAACAAGATGATCGGCGGCATGCCCGATGTCTGACCTTGTCCGCATTGGATTGGTATCCGAAGGCATCACCGACTACGTCGTCATTCATGGCTCCGTCCGATCGATACTCGGCGATCGTACATATGATTTGAAGCTACTCCAGCGGGAAAGCAGCGCGTTTCACGCCCGGCATTTCGGCGGAGGCTGGAAGGGTGTATCCGGGTGGTGCGGCCTCGTATGCCAGCGCAACGGCGGGCTTGCGGAGGATATAGTTCTCGACACTTATGACATACTCATCCTTCACCTCGATGCCGATGTCGCGGATGAGAACGAGCCATCCAAGAGGCTTCCTTGCGCGGTACCCTGCCCTCCTGCATCGGCCACCACCGACGCCTTGCGCGCTGTGTTTCTAAGTTGGCTTAACGAAACAACGCTCCCCGAGCGAACCGTATTCTGTACGCCATCGAAAAGCACCGAAGCTTGGGTAGTGGAAGCACTCTTCCCGCAGGATTCGCAGTGGAAGAAGAAGCGGGAGTGTCTACCCAAACCAGAGACCCGTCTGGGTCAGCAGCCGTTGTCAGCGCGACTGCAAAAACGCGAAGCCGACTACTGGAAGCACGCGCCACGCTTTTCTACGGAATGGCCACGCGTTGCAAAGACACTGTCTGAGGCAGGCCGCTTCGATCGTGAGTTCCGCAAGCTACTGCCGTAGCGCTTCCACACGGCCAACGAAACGCATAGAATAACAGGCGATGCGATTTCTCCTCTTCTTCTCGATGGCGCTGGTTCTCACGGCGCAAGACGCGGCTTGGGAAAACCCCGTCCGCAAGCAACTGAAGGCCGGCAAGCCAGTGATCGGTGCGACGATCACCATCCCCAGCCCTGAAGTCGCCGCGCAATGCGCCAACATGGGCTTCGACTTTCTTTGGATCGAGATGGAGCACAGCCCCATCTCCCTCGAAACTGCCCGCAACATGATTCTGGCGACGCGCTCGCTCAAGGCGGTGCCTTTCATCCGCGTCCCCGTCAACGAACTTTGGACCGCGAAACGCGCGCTGGACGCCGGTGCCATGGGCGTTGTTTTTCCCTTCACCTCGACTCCCGATCTTGCCAAGCAGGCCGTCGCTTCCGCCAAGTATCCACCGGCGGGCAGACGCGGCGCCGGACCCGCACTCGCAACCTTCCGCTGGCCCGCGCCAGAAGGCTATCCGAACTTTGCGGACCGCAACGCCATGGTGATCACCATCATCGAAGAGTCCCGCGCTGTCGACCGCATCGATGAGATTGCATCTACTCCCGGTATTGACGTCCTGTTCATCGGCACCAACGATCTCGCGTTTTCTTACGGTCAGCGCGGCGATGCCAGCCAGCCCGTTGTGCAGGAGGCGATCAAGAAAATCGTTGCTGCGGGCAAGAAATATGGCATTCCCGTGGGACGTCCAATTGGCACCTACGCCCAAGTGGAACAATACATGAAAGAAGGATTCCTGTTCTTTCAGGGCCCTTCCGATCTGGTCATGTTGAGCGGTGGTGCGCGGACCCTGTTGCAGCCCATGGGCAAATCGGGCGTGGATCCGTCGAAAGGGCCGCTTTACTAACGCATTTTCCACCGGCCAGCGCAGCCAGCGCAGCGATCCGGCGTTGAAGTTTAACTGTGCCGCTTGGTCCTTTTTCGGATGCCGGTCGCGGCCCGCTTTACCGCACACAACACCAACTCAAACGATCCGTAGATTCATTCGCTGGAGCAAGGCCGCAAATTTCGGTTCCCGATGAAACGCCTGGAACACCGGATCCCGCCCGGTCCATTGCAGCATTTTCGAGCGCGTCTCATAGGCTCGTTCCAGTGCCGCCAGGGCTTGTGGTCTGTCTCCTAGTGCCGCATACATCTGGGCGAAAATAATGGCCGAAACATGCTGGGTCTCCGCAGCTTCGGTTAGCTCCTGCAGCATCGCTCGCGCTTTGTCTACCTTGCCGGAAGCCGCATAGGCCCGCCCCAGCGTCGCGGTCACAAACGGTACCTTCACCGTCTTGTGCACCTCTTCGAGCTTGGCAGCCACAATGCCAGGAAGCCCGCGCGCGATCATGGCCATTCCCCGCCACAACAGCGCCAAATGAAACTGCGGATCGATTTCCAGCGCCGAGCCTGCCGCCGAGAATGATTCCCCATAATTGCCCGTAAAATAGAGGTTCGCCGCAAGCGTCGCATGCGCAACCGGAGACCGCGGTTCCAGCGTCACAGCCTGCCGACTCGCCGCCAGACCCTCGTCCGACCGGCCTGTCGCGCTCAGCACCCAGCCCAACCACGAGTGCGCCACCGACATGTTTGCATTCAGTGCGATCGCCTTGCGGAACCCGGCCTCAGCCTTCTTCCAGTCGAGGTCGCCCGCCATCGCCACCATGGCATCGACTGTATGCCCTTCCGCCAACCTCGGATCGCATTCGAGCGCCTTGCGCGCGCTTTCGCGAGCCAGCGGCAGCACGTCTTTTGCGGGTACAAACAGGTCGGCCACCAGGATATGCGCCTCGGCCGTCGCCGCATGAGCCAGCGCGTAGTGCGGGTCGATCACCACCGCTTGGTCAAAGTATCCAATGCCCCGTCGCAGCTCACCGGCGTCGACTTTCATGGTGTGAAAACGCCCGCGGAGATAGAGATCGTGCGCCTCGGGATGCTCCTCGACTTGCTCTCCATGCGGATGGGCGGAATCACCGCCTTTGAGCTGCCCTTTCAGCTTGCCCGCAATGGCAGTCGCAATGCGGTCGCGAACCGCGAGTACATCCGACTCTCCGCCCCGGAACTCGTCGCCCCACACACGATCCCCAGTGCCCGAATCGATCAGTTCCGCAGTTACCAGTAGTGAGCCTTCGAGCTTGTGAATTGCCCCCGTCACCACGCCGCGCACCGCCAGCTTTCGCCCTGCCGCCATCGCTTCTTGCCCGCGATGCCGGAACGCCGAATCCCGCGAAATCACCCGCAAACCCGCCACCGCTGACAGCCGGTTCATCAGACTCTCGGCGATTCCCTCACGCAGATACTCGATATCCGCATTGCCCGCTCCCCCCGAAAACGGTAGCACTGCCAGCGAATTCAGAGGCCCCGTCGGTACGGATTCAAACAGGTCGAACTTCCAGGCAGCCCCGCCAAGCCCGGCGACCGCTGCGGTTGCAGCACCCGCCAATATCCATTCGCGTCGCGACTTCTTGACGACCGGCGCAGCAGGCGCAACCACCACCGGACGCGCGAAATCCACAGCCTTCAACGCCCCGATCAGTTCCGTCACCGTTTGAAACCGCCGGTCCGGATCCCGCTCAATGCACCGCAATACCACCGGAGCCAGCGCCGCGGGCAGCAACTGGCCCGTCTGCCCGGATGCCGGTGCAACCGTCGAACCGACAACCTCAGCCAACGCCGTCTGATACGAATCCGAAGCGAACGGCAACTTGCCCGTCAACAGCTCATAAAAGACCACACCCAGCGAAAAAATATCGGTCCGCGCATCCATTTCGCGCCCCAACAACTGCTCGGGACTCATATAACCCAGAGTCCCCATCACCGTACCTTCGCGCGTTAGCCCTAGCCCATTGTTCATGCCATCCAACGACAGCCGCTTCGCCAAACCGAAATCCAACACCTTCACCAGGCCCGATTCGGTCCGCATGATGTTCGCTGGCTTAATGTCGCGATGAATAATGCCCGCCGTATGAGCCGCCTCAAGTGCCGAGGCCGCCTGAATCGCCACCTCACGAACCTCTTCCGGACTCAATTGCAGTTGCTTGAGCGTCTTGCCCTTGATGTGCTCCATCGCGATGTAGCAAACCGTTCCCTGTTGGCCATACTGGCCAATGCCACTTTGGCCGATGCCATAGACAGAGGCGACATTGGGATGATTGAGCGCAGAAGCCGCTTTCGCCTCTATGGCGAAACGGTCTAGCCGCGAGGTGTCGCCCTCCGCGTCCATATAGAGGACCTTCAGGGCTACCATCCGGTCCAGCCGGGTATCGCGAGCGAGATATACCTCACCCATGCCACCGGCGCCGAGCGGCGCGATCACTTCATATTCGTTGAGGCGGACTCCAGGCTCGACCACGCTGTTGCAGGTACACTCCCTGTAAGCACATCGGCCAGGAGCGGTGATTTCTTGAGCTTCTGATTGACACTCGCGGACAACCGAGGCCGCCGGTTCGCGAACCGGAGTCGTGAACGCGTGGCAGCAGGGGCGGTTCCATAAGTGGCGTTCAACACGTTCAACATCGGTATAGACACGGCAACGGGCGGGAAAGTAACACGAACTCGCGTTCCACATAGAATCTTTACATTCCTGGTGCAACATGGATTCAGTCTCCTCCAGAGGCTAAGTTTTGCGAGCTACTATGACGAATCTTAGACTTTCGCGGCGTGGTTTTCTGGGTTTGCTTGCTGGCGTGGTTCTCGCTCACGAAGAGACTGCCGCTAGAGTTCGCCCAAACATCCTGCTGATCGTGTCGGACGACTTGGGCTGGAACGATATCGGATTCCACAATCCTGCGATCTCCACACCGAACTTGGACCGTCTTGCCGACAATGGAGTCTGTCTGGATCAGTATCGGACCATGTCGATCTGCAGCCCCACCAGAGCCGCGTTGCTCACGGGCAAGTCCGCGTTCCGATTGGGGATCCTGGGGGCGATTCCTCGTACCAGCGCATTGTCGGCGAAAGAGACCCTGCTGCCACGGATGTTGAGCGTCGCAAGCTATCAGACTGCTCTCATCGGGAAGTGGCATTTGGGCGACATCGCTGCGGAGTACCTGCCGCACAAGCGAGGCTTCGACCTACATTATGGATTTCTAGGCGGAGAAACGGGTTACTTCACCCATACGGCTGCGGGCAACCGCGTCGACTGGTATCGAAACGGAACGCTGGTCCAGGAAGAAGGCTACACCACCGACTTGCTGGCAGCCGAAGCCATTCGTTTCATCCGCGAACGGGACAAAGAACGGCCTTTCTTTATTGATCTTTCGCTCAATGCGCCGCACCTGCCTCTGGAGGCGCAAGAAGAGTATCTGGCGAAGTACGCTCACATTGACGATCCTGACCGGCGCAAGTTTACCGCCATGGTCGACGCCATGGATGCGGCAATCGGAAGGGTCACCGCCGTATTGGAAGAAGAAGGAATTACCAACAACACCATCGTCGTTTGGATGAGCGACAACGGTGGGCAAGTCAATATGAACGGCGGCGGAAGTAACGATCCCTTGCGAGGACAGAAGGGCGGGGCCTTTGACGGTGGATTGCGGGTTCCCGCGCTCGCTGTCTGGCCCGGCGTTTTGCCGGCTGGGCGGATCCACAACACTCTTTTCACTGTGATGGACTGGCTGCCGACATTGGCCGAGGCCGCGAAGTTCGACACAGCAGGCGTCGAGTTCGATGGTGTGAGCCTTTGGAAAGAACTCGCTGGCGAGGAACCGGCGGAACGCGGTGCCGTGGTGCTGGGCGGCGGAGCTAGCTCGGCGGTGTTTCGCGGGGACTTCAAGTTCGTTGAACAGGCGATGGGTCAGACGACAGCTCAGTATCTCTTCAGGATCTACGAAGATCCGAATGAAACGCAGGACGTAAAGGCGATTTATCCGGCAGAGGCCGCAGAATTGCTTGCCATTCTACGCGCTCAACCGCGCGGGGAAGCCGACAAGCTCTAGAGAGTTGACTATGAACAAACTAACGACGATGAAGATATTAGGCATGCTTGCTGTCTGTGTTGGAACGACACATGCGCAGCCTGCGGGCATGCAAACAGGGGATGGCATCTGGCTGCGCGACGCGCTATTCGGAGAGGTGGAGACGTTCGATTCGTGCTTCGCCCACCAACCGGGTCAAGGAACGTACCACAACCATATTCAGCCGATTTGTCTTCGCCATCAGCTCGAGGACAATGTGGAGATTGTGGCAACGGGCCGCAACGGCAGCACTTACCGCGAGAAGGCCGCGCCTTGGATCCATTCGCCCATCTTAGGATGGTCCCTCGACGGCTATCCGATCTATGGTCCCTATGGCTACTCGGATCCCATGAATCCGGCGAGCGGGGTGAAGCTGTTGAAGTCCGGCTACCGGTTGCGAACGATGACGCGGCGCGACTCCCTACCGGATTGGGCTCTGGGATACCACCCGAACATTCCGCAAAAGCTGGCCCCTTCTCAGGAAGGGCCGCCCATCAGCGACCGGTTCCCGATCGGCCGCTACATTGAGGACAACGAATTCGTTGCCGGTCTGGGCGATCTCGATGTCTTCAACGGACGCACCACGACAACGCCGGAGTTTCCCAATGGCACTTATGCCTATTTCGTCACAATCAAGCCCGACGGATCGCCCGCGTTTCCTTACATCCAGGGCGTTCAATACTATGGAGCGGTGCGCACGCAGATGGGGCCGGGCGCAATGACTGCCGTGCCAACCGACGCACAAGACTATTTCAACAATGGTAGTTTCGCAGGTGCGGAAAGTTCAACGGATCCGCAGTTGAAATTCTGGCAAACCAGGAACTCACAGACGACCGCACGCGCGCTCATCGGCTGGGATCCATCGGCAGGACCTCAAACTACTTGGCCGGGCACGCAACCGGCGGGCGCACGGGCGCCTGGTGGTGGCGTTTCGACTCCTGCCAACGCCGATGTGCAAAGGATCCGAACCACAGCGACAACGATCTACGTCAACTCCAACAATTTGCCAAGCTATGTGATCGGCCCGTGGTTCGCCGGCAGCGCCAATGGAGGCGTCTTCATGAACTGGGCCGCGGCCACCAACGTGTTGGCGCAAATCCCCCGCGTTCCCGCCGTGGCGGTGACGAAATCGAATACCGGACTCGGCGCGACTGGCGTTTGGGTGAATGGCGTGGTGATCTTCAATGCCGCCGACGGAGCATCGTTTAGAAACGCAACGGGCGACGACGCCGGTGGCGGCCTTGTCGCCGCAAACGCGATCAGCAGGTCTTCGGCATCTCTCGAAGGCGGACCCGTGACGCCTGGCTCACTGGTCACCGCGAACGCGCAATTCGAAGCCCAGCTATCGACCTCAACCGAATCGGTTCCGGACGACAACTGGCCAACCACCCTCGGCGGAGCCACCGTAACGGTGATCGATTCCAGCGGCGCGGCTCTTCCTGCTCAGATCTCGTACGCTTCGCCGAAACAAATCGTCTATCGCGTGCCTGAGGCGGCAGCCACTGGTTTGGCAACCGTTCGGATCACCGCTGGCGGAGCGATGGTACCCAGCGCACTGAACATCGCATCCATCTACCCTGGCGTCTTTAAGCAGAACTTCGAGAATCTTGCGGACGCTCAGATCACTCGAATCCGCGACGGGCGCATGATCTGGGAGCGTGTCTCCGGTCCGATCACGATCGGCCCGACTGACGAGCAAGCCACTCTCGTCCTCTACATGACCGGGCTTGGCTCGGCGACCAACGTCACCGCGGCGATCGGTGGGATGGCGGTTCCGGTGACGTATGCGGGCAAGCAAGGCGCGTACCCGGGCCTCGATCAGGTCATCCTTCCGCTACCTGCGCGACTCACCGGAGCGGGCAAAGTCGACATCGTCGTCACTGCCGACCAGAAGCCTTCGAATCCTGTGAACGTGACTATCCGGTAGTCAATCTCCATGAAGGGCCAGCGATGGCCGACGGCATCTGGCACTGCGACGCGGTTTGGGGCGAGTTCGTCGGACTCGACTATTGCCTCGTACCGTGAGAGGCTTGGCAATCAGCGTCCCGATGTGGTGGGAGACTGACAGCAGAACGGCGGCACACGGTTCCAGTGGTTCGACCAGAGTGCCTTGGCGTTACCTGGTTTGGGAACTTTCGGGAACCTGGGACGCAATATTGTGCGTGGGCCAGGCACGAACAATTGGGATGCGTCACTGCAGAAGAACTTCAAGGTGAGTGAGAAGTTCATCGTGCAGTTCCGTTCGGAGGTCTACAAGGCGCTACACCACTTCTCGTGGCTCGGTGTGAGAACGACCCTCGGAGCGGGCAACTTCGGACAGACCACGAGTGCAAGCGATCCGAGAAGCTTGCATCTCTGGACTTGCGTTTGGACTTTTAGTTGGACTGGATGAGCAAAGATCGGCAACTGCGGCAACGATGTCGCAGTTGTCTTTTTGCATGAAAATCGAATGAAAAACCTTTGGCTGCTCGTGCTTCTTGCGATCGATTCGGTACAGGCGGCGGATGCGCGTCTCGATAAATGGATTCGTTCGACGCTCCCACCGGGTGCCCGTGCGGTGGGCCCCGAGGTTCACAGCGTCATTAGCAACGAGCGGTTTGTCATCGTGGAATCCGCAGGGTTGTCAATGCAGTCTTTTGGCGCGCTGGAAACGCGCCCCTACGATGGCGCGAGCGGCGTCCGTCGCTTTACGTATCGAATTCCGCGCCAACCGAAACCAGCCGTCACGCATACACCGCTGCCCTTGGGTGTGATTGGCACTTTCATCAACGGAGTGCCGATCTACAATCTCGCCGGTGTACTTTCCTATCGCGACCAGAATCTATGGCATGTGGATACCGTTGCAAAACACCCCGGCCCCACCCCAGCTCTTTTGCGCATCTTGCTGGAGCAAAAACAAGCGCATTCGCCCCTAATCGGATTCGCGCTGGACGGCCACCCGATCTACGGACCGTATGGGTGGGACGACCGGCAAGAAGTGAGGCGGTTCCAGTCTTCCTATCGCCCGCGCACTGAGAGCACGCGCCGCCGACTGCCAGGAAGAGAGGACCTCACCCCCGCGCAGGAAGGGCCCTCCATCGCCGCCGAGTTCCCCTCGGGAACCTTTCTCGAAGACTATGAGTACGTCAAGGGTCTCGGCGATCTGGACGAACACAACGGGTGCTTCGCAAAAACGCCTGAGTTCCCGGAAGGCACTTATGCTTACTTTCTCTCCACACGGGAAGACGGCACGATGGCTTATCCCTATCTGATCGGCCCTTCGTTCCGAGGCGCTTTCGATCATCCCGACCAGAAAGATTGGAAGCTACTGGGTACCTCAGAAGGTCTCCGCTTGTCCACCAAGACAGCGGCGTGGCGCGCGGGGGAGAGAGTGGCGTTTGCAGTGACCAGCCCATTTACAATTCTCGAGCGGGTACACGAGAAGGAGATGCATGTCCTGGTCATCTCCGATGACTTGGCCGAATTCAGCCACATCCACCCGGATCCGGTAACGCGGCAGTTGTTCGCTCTATCCCACGTTTTCCCACAGGCCGGTTCCTATTGGATCTTTGTCGATCACACGCCTCCGGGGCAGACCCAAACCATCGCCAGATTTCGAGTGACGGTGGAGGGTCCGCCTCATGCGCCTTCGGCCTTGCGCGAGACTGGCGGGAGAGAAGTGACAGTTGCGGGAATTCGGGCAACCCTATCGACGCAAGGGCCGTTGCAAGCTGGGTACGACATCTCATTCCGGTTCACCCTCGCCGACTCATCCAGCGGCAATGCGATCTCAGATTTAGAGCCCTATCTCGGAGCCTGGGGACACATCCTGTTGGTTCGCAAAGAAGGCGATGAAGTCATCCACGCGCATCCTCTCGAAGCCAACCCTACGGTTGCTGCGCAAGCCGGTCCATGGGTTCACTCGCACGCGATGCCTGGCCCGAATCCCACTGAGATTGACACCGTTACCGGATTTAGGAACGCCGGTGTTTACAAAGTGTGGCTGCAAGTGCAACGACACCGCGCGGTGCTGACGTTTCCGTTTGTCCTACGGATCGAAGCTCAGCGCCCATCGCCTTCGACGACACGGCAGGAGATTCCGAATGCGCAGATCGTTTCGGTGAGCGCGAAGGGCTATGAACCGGCGAGGATCGTGGTCGATTCTAACAATCCGATACGGCTCTCCTTTCGGAGACTCGACGCGCAAAACTGCGCTGGCAGGGTGGTGTTTCCCGACCTGGGGATCGATCGTGAACTCCCCCCGGGCAAGAGCGTGCCGATCGAGATTCCTGCGCAAGAGAAAGCCAGAACTCTCGCCTTCTCTTGCGGCATGGGGATGTATCGCGGATCTCTGATTGTCCGTTGACGCTTAGAAAGTAAGCCGAAGTCCGACCTGTACCGGGCACATCCGGGATGCGCTTCGGATGTATCCGAAGAGGGGCGAACTTTGCACCGTCGTGGGGTCACTCTGCAAAGTTATCTATGTCGCACTATGCCGGTTCGCGAAACGCAGAGTCGTGAACTCCGCAATGCAAACCGCGGGTTTGGGAACATGGCTCGTAGTGCGAAGCCAAGGCTGGTACCAGTCTACGTCACACTGCGCCGTTGATCGCGACCTAATCCAGGACGAAAGCTGAGTTATTCTTGGGTGTATGAGTAACTCTCCTCAGCAAATCCTTAATAGAGAGGCGCAACTCCGCGCCATTGCCGACTGCTATTTCAGCGGACTTACCAATGGGGATGTATCGGGCGTTCCGTACGATGACGATGTTCTTTTCAGAACGCCGCTGGCTGCCGGCGGTAGCGACGCCCCCCTGCGGGGCAAGTTAGCTTTGCTGGATTTCTTCGCCGGGATCTACGCGGCTCTCGGAGAGGCCAAGGCGATCGATTACTTCCTCAACGATGCATTAACGGCGATCTGTGTGAGAGCCGACGTGGCGCTGAAATCGGGGAAGGTCCTGCGCGTCGTGGATGTTTTCCGCATAAGCCCCGATGGGAAAGTGATTGAGCAAGAGAACCATTACGATCCCCGGCCCGCGACGACATAATTCGGGCTAGATCTCCTGGATAACTACAGGCCTTCACTGCAGACGACTCACCATATCGGAATGTGCAAGGAAGAGATCAACCGGACGTTGCCCTCACGTTTTGGCCCTTGATCCCGGCCTCGAGTTTACAAGCAATTTCCCGCTTTCCGACCTCCTCAATGCGAAGCTGCGAGGATGGCACAACTACTTCCGGCACGGCACCGTCGCCAGGCTTAGTCGCATTGTGAGCCGTTATGTGGAAAAGCGGGTGCGGCATTTTCTGCGCCGCCGTCACATCGAGACGCGATCTGGCGGTGCACGCCGGTTTCCCCTGGAGATGTTCTTTGGGCCGTTGGGTGTGTATCGTCTTGAACGCGATTGATTCCAGTGTGTGCCCTATGTGAAGTCTGTCGGAAAGCCGGATGCTGGAAATCGGCACGTCCGGTTCGATGAGCAGGGAGCTGAAACGGGACCCTTGGGCACCCGCGCTGCTCCTCGACTCTACCCCAGCGCAGCGAGATCTTTGACAATCGAGTATTCAGCGAAGCGACTACCCAAGACCGACTGAACTCGCCGGAGGCGACCCAGATCCCACGGCTTTCTAACCCAACACCCACAGGCTCAAAGTCGCGTCCGATCCATCGCTGCCACGCCGCTACTGATTGGGATCCAGCGGACGCAGTTCTCTCTGCGCGATCGATCGACAACACGACGCGATCCTCGACGCTAGAATGTGGAAGCGTGCTCTCCCTGCAAGAACAGTTCGGCCCCATCGACATCTACCTCTTCGATCAGATCCTACGAGGTCGCATCGCGCCCCCTCCTCTCCGTATCTTCGATGCCGGCTTCGGCGGCGGCCGCAACATTGTCTACTTCCTGCGCGAAGGCTACGATGTCTGCGGCGTCGATGCCGATCCGCACGCGGTTGCGGAAGTGTGCGACCTAGCCGCGCAAGTCGCGCCAAGGCCCCTTCCGGCCAGCAACTTTCTCTGCCAGTTACTCGACCGAATCTCGTTTCCAGAAGCCACCGCGGACGTCGTCATCAGCAGCGCCGTGCTGCACTTTGCCAGCAATGAAGCGGACTTCAACGCAATGCTGCAAGGAAGCTGGCGGATGCTCAAGCCCAGCGGACTCTTCTTCTGCCGCCTCGCCTCTTCCATCGGCATCGAGAGCCTCATCCGGCCGATCACAGGCCGCCGCCACCTACTGCCGGATGGCTCGGAACGCTATCTCGTCGATGAAGCTCTGTTGCTTAGACTGACAGCCGAACTCGGCGGCGAACTGCTCGATCCCATTAAGACGACCGTTGTGCAAAGTCAACGCGCGATGACGACTTGGGTAGTTCGCAAAACTACCAGTCGGTGACGCTCCGCGACAATCTTGACGGGCCTTTAGTTCCCATTGGTCCGGCTTCACGGTTAAAGGGGAGCGATGCCGCTGGTACTGGTCGTTCTTAAGTGAAGACACCGACGACGGATCGCTTCGGTTGGCCCAAGTCCGCTGCACTATATTAGGAGAATGATCTTCTGCGGGGCATTGATCGTATTTTTGGCGCAAACGCCGACTCTTGAGCAATCGGTCGGCTTCAAGTCCGCTGCATCGCCGCGGCTGTCACCAGACGGTTCACGGGTCGTCTACACAGTCACCGAGGCCGACTGGAAAGAGAACGAGTTCCGTTCGCAGATTTGGATGGCTCTCACCTCCGGATCGGAACCGGGGATTCAACTTACGGCCTCGAAGAAGTCGAGCAGTGCGCCCGACTGGTCGCCGGACGCCAAACTGATTGCGTTTCTTTCCGATCGCGACGGCAAGCAGCAGTTGTATGCGATCGCTCCGAACGGTGGCGAATCCACGCAGTTGACGAGCGTTGAAACCAGCGTTTCGGCGTTTCAATGGTCTCCCGACGGCAAGCAGATCGCGTTTCTCTCGGCCGATCCGGAATCGAAAGAGAAGAAGCTCCGCAAAGAGAAATACGGCGACTTCGAAATCGTGCAGCGCGACTATGCGATGGTCCATTTGTGGACGATCGCGCCAACGCCGGGATCCAAGCCGGAACGCGTCACCGAAGGCAACAGCTATAGCGTTTCTGGATTTCGCTGGTCGCCTGACTCGACGCGCATCGCCTTTAGCGGGACCAAAGATCCCGACCTCGGCTCGGGCGGAACCGCCGATCTCTATCTGATCCGCATCGGCAGCAAGACGATCGAGACGCTGACCGTAACGAAGGGTCCGGATACGAATCCGGTCTGGTCGCCCGATGGTAAGTCGATTGCCTACGAGAGCGCCAACGGGAGTGAATTCTACTTCTACGCGACACCGCGGATTGCCGTGGTCAGCGCATCTGGCGGCGCTCCGGAACTTTTGCCAGCAAACCAGGACGAGTTGCCACGCTTGCTCGAGTGGACAAACGAAGGGCTCTGGTACGAGTCTCCGGCCAAGACGTTTCAACACCTGCATCTGATGAACATGAAGACGCGCCGCAGCGTCCGCATCAGCCAACCCACCGACATATTCATGGGGCGGCCATCGTTCAGCAAGGCCTTTGATTCGGCCGCGTTTGTGTGCGGCGGCAACAATCGCGTTTCTGAAGTCTGCTTCTCTTCGCTGAAGAGTTTCGATGCCCGCAAGATCACCGACATGAACGAACAGTGGAAGCCGTTCCGCAGTGCGACCCGCGAACTCACACAATGGAAGAGCAAAGACGGTGCTATGATCGAGGGCGTTCTGATCAAGCCCGCGGATTTCGATCCTGCCAGGAAATATCCGCTACTCGTAGTGATTCATGGCGGCCCGCGGGGAACGGATCGCGCGGATCTTGCCGCAGACCGCTACTATCCGATCGAGCGTTTCGCCGCGAAGGGCGCGGTGGTACTTCGGCCCAACTATCGCGGTAGCGAGGGCTATGGAGAGGCATTCCGTGCGCTCAATGTCCGCAATCTCGGAGTCGGCGATTACGACGATGTGATCACGGGAGTCGACGCGCTGATCGCGAAGGGCTTCGTCGACGGTGGGCGCGTCGGCGCGATGGGTTGGAGTCAGGGCGGCTACATTTCGGCCTTCATCACCTGTTTTTCCGATCGGTTTAAGGCTGTGTCGGTTGGCGCCGGGATTTCAGACTGGATGACTTATTACGTGAACACGGATATCCATCCGTTCACGCGCCAGTATTTGAAGGCCACGCCTTGGGAAGATCCGGAGATTTACAAGAAGACGTCGCCGATCACGTATGTGAACAATGCCAAGACCCCGACGCTGATCCAACATGGGGAACTGGATAAGCGCGTGCCGATACCCAATGCCTACGAGCTTTATCAGGCGCTGCAGGATCGCAACGTCCCCGTGAAGCTGTCGGTATTCAAAGGTTTCGGCCATGGCATCAACAAGCCGAAACAGCAGCTTGCGGTACTGGAACAGAACTTCGACTGGTTCAGCCAGTGGATCTGGGGCGAGAAGTCTTCGATTGGCTTTTGATCTGGAGCGAGGGAAACGATGGAGCATGTGTATCTGATTCGCCACGGCGAGACCGAGTGGTCGAAGAGCGGCAAGCATACGGGACGCACGGACATCCCGCTGACTGAAGAAGGCCGCGAACGCGCGCGCCGCATCGCCCGCTATTTGCAGGGCCGGACGTTCGATCTGGTGTTGACGAGTCCGCTGGGACGTGCGACGGAGACCTGCGAATTGGCGGGACTTGCCGCGAACGCGCGAGTCGATAACAATCTGCTTGAGTGGGACTACGGTATTTATGAAGGCCGCACGACGCTGGAAATCCGCGCGGACGAAGATCCACAGTGGTCGGTGTGGTTGTCGCCCATCACCGGCGGCGAGAACTTGCAACAGGTCTATGCCCGCGCAACGAGTATCGTAGAGCGGTTGACCGCGTGCGATGGCGATGAGGCAGCCGTGTTTGCACATGGGCACATTCTGCGGATTCTGGCCGCGGCGTGGATTGGCCTGCCTGCGGTTGCGGGTCGCAGGTTGGCTTTGGATACGGCGACGGTGAGCTTGTTGGGATACGAACGGCAGACTCGCGTCATCCGCGAGTGGAACGTGACGCCGCCTGAATAGTTTGCTGCGCTCGCTGACGAGCGCGCGGCGCTAGATCCGCGGCACGTCTACTTCCGCGCCCTTGCGGTCCGCCGACACATACCCCGCGTAAATTGCCAGCGTGATGTCGATGGCAAGTTCGAGATCGCATTCCGGCTGGCGGCCCTCCTGCATCGCAAAAACGAAGTCTCGCATTTCGTAAAACTGCCCGTTGCTCCAGCCGAATTCCGGATACGCCTGTATCCAGCCCTCATTCGAACTGATCTTTTCCATCAGATCCATGCCTGCGAATTCCTTCTTGTCGGGGCTGTAGAGATCGACCACTTTCACCGGCTGAATATGGCAACGGGTGCGATGATTGTTCGCGAAAACCTCAATGAAATCGTAGACTCCGCCCAGTGTGAGTTCGCTGGTCATGACGTCGGCGATCATGCCGTCTTCAAAGATCACGTGCAGGAACGCGTAGTCTTCGGTGTCTTTGTAAGTGGTGCGGAGGTAGCCGCGATCTTCGAATTCGGGACGTTTGGTGATCGCATGAGTGCGGCAACTCACCGCCACCGGGCGGATCGGCTTGCCATTGCGCGCCATGCCTTCTTTGCGCTTTAGATAGAGCACGCCACCGAGCGGATGGCAGCCTTTGCCGATGAGGGATCCGCCGCCTTGCTCGCTCCAGATGCCGTAGACAGGCGAGTGCGAACCTGAGTGTGACTCTTCCGCCGTCATGCGCAAGATCTGCGCTTTGGTCGTCTCAATGATTTCCCGTTCGCGCTGCACAGCGGGCGCGTAGATGTAGTTTTCCGCGTATCCGAGCAGGATGCCGCTGTCGCTGACTACGCGGCGGATGTCCCGCAACTCTTCAGTTACGGAGGCGAGCATCTCTTCTTTCGAGTGGATTTCAGGTGAGCCAAAGAAGCCGTGGAAAGGCTTTTCGACGATGACGTGCTTGCCTGCCGCGGCGGCCTTGCGGATGTACGCCAGGTGCGACGAAGGCGGCGTACAGATGTCGAGCACGTCGATGTCTGGAAGCATCTCGTCCACCGAAGCGTATGCTTTTACGCCGAACTCTTTGGCGAAAGCCTCGCGCGATTCGGCGCGCGAACTGGTAACGCCGACGGTGATGGCTGGCAGTCCTCGAAGGTTCTTGTGGTGGAACTTGCCGGCAAAGCCGGATCCGGCGATGCCGAGCTGAAGCGGCTTGGTGTGCATATCCAAACCGCTAGTTTACAGGCTTCACAGGCGTCGTAGCTTGGCCAATGCCAGGAGCGCCACGCCAGATGCGGCGAGTAGGAAGGCCGAGGGTTCCGGGATAAACGCGAAGGTGGTTCCTGAATAGTTCCAGGGGCCGGCTTCTTGTGACACCCAACTGTAGGCGGTTGTGAAGCCCTGCCCCGAGATGTTTTCGGTGAGCACTGGTACTCCGAACGGAGACGTCTGCCGGATCACGGTGATCACGCCGCTCATGGAAAATGGGTTGCTGGGCCAAACAGTTTCCCAAACTATCGGTCCCGAGCGTCCAGGAGGCGGGGGTGAGGCCACCGCCGTCACGGTCTGGGGAGTGCCGACGAAGTTCATCGTGAAAGACACAATGTAGCCCGTGGAAAAGCTGTAGTTCACTCCGTTCAACACAAGTGAAGGGAACATTCCCGAGCTAAGCTGGCCGGAGAAATCGTAGGTGCACGGCCCCGTGCAGAGAGGCACGCCGAACGGTTGGTGCCATTGGCGCAAACCGTTCCAAAGTTGAAATCCCGGCGCGGAGATCTGCAGTTGCCAGCCTCTGTATGCGTAGTCGCCGATGATCGTGACGAGGGTTCCGGAGGTAATGGTGGCCGCGCTGGACAGGACGGAGGCCAGTAGGAACAACAAAGTAGTTCGCATGATGAATACGAAGAGAGCAATCCAGGGGCCACGCTAACACGGCGCGATGAGGTTATCCGAAGTCTGTCGCTGACCACGCGATAGATGTTCCGCAACTCTTCTTTCGCGTGGATTTCCGGTGAGCCATGGAAAGCCTTTTCGACGATGCTACGTTCGCCCACCGCAGCGGCCTTGCGGATGCTTTCACGCCGAACTCTTTGGCGGGAACCTGGCGTGATCCAGCCGGCCGGATCCGGCGATGCCGAGCTTGAGCGGCTACAGGGTTCACAAGCGTCGTAGCTTGGCCAATGCCAGGAGCGCCACGCCGGATGCGGCGAGTAGGAAGGCCGAGGGTTCCGGGATAAACGCGAAGGTGGTTCCTGAATAGTTCCAGGGGCCGGCTTCTTGTGACACCCAACTGTAGGCGGTTGTGAAGCCCTGCCCCGAGATGTTTTCGGTGAGCACTGGTACTCCGAACGGAGACGTCTGCCGGATCACGGTGATCACGCCGCTCATGGAAAATGGGTTGCTGGGCCAAACAGTTTCCCAAACTATCGGTCCCGAGCGTCCAGGAGGCGGGGGTGAGGCCACCGCCGTCACGGTCTGGGGAGTGCCGACGAAGTTCATCGTGAAAGACACAATGTAGCCCGTGGAAAAGCTGTAGTTCACTCCGTTCAACACAAGTGAAGGGAACATTCCCGAGCTAAGCTGGCCGGAGAAATCGTAGGTGCACGGCCCCGTGCAGAGAGGCACGCCGAACGGTTGGTGCCATTGGCGCAAACCGTTCCAAAGTTGAAATCCCGGCGCGGAGATCTGCAGTTGCCAGCCTCTGTATGCGTAGTCGCCGATGATCGTGACGAGGGTTCCGGAGGTAATGGTGGCCGCGCTGGACAGGACGGAGGCCAGTAGGAACAACAAAGTAGTTCGCATGATGAATACGAAGAGAGCAATCCAGGGGCCACGCTAACACGGCGCGATCAGGTTTTCCGAAGTGGTCGTCTCGCCCAAGTGCTGCGGCAAAGCACCCAACCCGGGTAGAATCACGGTGTGTCCATTTCAAGGCGCGTCATGCTCGCGGGATTCCCCGCCATTCACCTTGCGGCGAGGTCCGCCGTCGCCAAACCCAACGTCGTGATGTTCATGACCGACGATCATGGCGCCTGGGCCAACGGCTGTTATGGATGTTCGGAGATCCACACGCCGAATATCGACAAGCTGGCGAGTGGCGGTGTCAAATTGGATAGCGCGTTTGCCTGCACACCCGTCTGTTCGCCGAGCCGGATTACGTATATGACGGGCAAGATCCCGTCGCGGCATGGGGTGCAGGACTATCTGCTTCCTGAAGACAGCGCTGGGCCGACGGCAAAGCGCTGGCTCGATGGGCACACGACGTACACTGAGATCTTGGCCCGCAAGGGCTATACCTTGGGACTCAGTGGCAAATGGCACATGGGCGAGGACGAGATCGCGCAGCGCGGGTTTTCGTATTGGGCGACGGTGCCTGGGGGGCGGAACGTATCGGGATCCGGAGTTTGTCCGCAACGGTGAGAAGCTGAGAGTGAGCCGCTTCAAGACCGACGCGGTGGGCGATTTCGCGTTGGAGTTCCTGGAACAAAGTAAGGACAAACCGTTTTATCTCATGGTTCCGTTCTATGCGCCGCACACGCCTTACGATTACCAGCCAGAGGAGTATCGCAAGCCGTATGTGGATGCGAAGTTCAGTTGTTATCCGACTGCGCCGGGCATACATCCGAACCAGAATCGAGGGTTGAGGCAGCATCACGGCAGACGCGAGAGCATGTTGGCGTATTCGGCTTTGATTACCGCTGCGGACGCGAACATCGGTCGCGTGGTGAAGCGCCTCGAAGAACTGCGCCTGAGGGAAAACACGCTGGTTGTTTTTACCGCCGATCAGGGCTGGAGCGCCGGCCATCACGGTGTTTGGGGCAAGGGCAATGGCACGGTTCCGTTCAACATGATGGCGGATTGCGTGTGCCGTTGATTTGGAACCATCCAGGCAAGGCGCCCGCGGGCGTAGTTCGCCAGCGGGAAATGGTCTCTTTATACGACTATTTCCCAACGATTCTCGACTACCTGGGTGTCGTTGCGCCTAAAGATACGCAGCGTGTCGGGCGCAGTTATGCGGATCTGGTTCGGAGGCGTGAATCCCCGCGCGAATGGCGCAACCGGCTCTATTTCGAGTACGCTTACACGCACCGCAAACCTAAAATACATCGAACGCGCCGATCCGTACCCTTCAGAACTTTACGATCTGGAAACCGATCCGTCAGAGGCGCGCAATCCCGTCGGCGATGCTTCCTATCGAGCACAGCATATTGCGTTGGCCAAAGAGATGCATTCCTTCTTTGCCAAGCAAGGCGCGCCAGCGTTGCCGGATTGGAAGTCCACTACCAAGCAAAAGCTGTTCGACTATAAGCAGTAGAAACCGCTAGCGCTTCGCAGGAGCGGGATTCATCACGAAGCCCCATAGCGTGTCACCGGCCCCAACGACAACATACTGCTTGCCATCCAGTTCGTAGGTGATCGGTCCGTTACTGAGACCTGCGCCGAGGTTCGCGTTCCACAGGATCTGACCCGTCGTGGCATTGAAAGCCACGAAGTTCGCCTGCGGATCGCCTGCAAAGACCACGTTGCCCGCCGTGCTCAGGACGCCGGACCGGGGTCCGCCATCGCCCTCCCAGGTATGCGACCACCTGACCTTGCCGGTCTTGTAGTCGATCGCTTTCATCGCGCTTTGCGACCAGCCGCCACGGTCGTTTCCGCCCCAGCCTTCCGGCTTGTCTTCGTCATCGTAGATGTAATAAACGCTGTAGGCGTCGGTGGCGTTGACGTAGAACAAGCCGCTATCCGGGCTGAAGCTCGGCGGAGGCCAATTCGCCGCACCAGCCTGATTGGGAGACACCAGCGCGCCGTCCTTCTGCGGTTCCTTGGCGGGATCTGGAATCGGCTGGCCCTTGGCGTCGAGTCCTTTGGCCCAGTTGGCCTTGGTGAACTTCGAGGTCACAACGTTCTTGCCGGTTTCGCGATCCACGACAAAGAAGTAGCCGTTGCGCGAAGCCTGGGCGAGCAACTTGCGCGGCTTGCCATCGATCGTGCCGTCGATCAGGACAGGCGCTTCGATGGCATCCCAATCATGGGTGTCATGCGGCGACGGCTGAAAATACCATTTCATTTTCCCCGTATCGGGATTCAGGGCGATGATCGATTCCGTATAAAGGTTGTCGCCCGAGCGGCCTTTTCCGGAAATCACAGGCTGGGGATTTCCGGTTCCGAAATAAATCAGATTCAATTGCGGATCGAAGGCGACGGAACCCCAGGTCATACCTCCGCCATGCAGCATCGCTTCGATGCTGGGCCAAGTCTTCGCTTCCGGATCGCCTGGCGCGGGATGCGCGTACCAGCGCCACTGCATCTCACCGGTTTCCGGATCGTGCGACTGGATGTAGCCCGGGATGTCGAGATCGTCACCGCTGATTCCGGCGATGACGTGGTTGCCGACAACCAGCGGTGCCGCGGTTCCGAAGTACATCAGATCGAGGTCGCAGATGGTTTTGTGCCAGCGTTCCTTGCCATCTTTGAGGTTGAGCGAGACCAGGTTACAATCGGCGGTTTCGAAGAACAGCCACTTGCCGTAAACGCCAACGCCGCGGTTTCCGATATGGATGCCGCCGCGTGAGGGCCAATCGAAGCGCCAGATCTCGCGGCCGGTGCGCGCATCCACAGCCCAGACATGGTCGGGAATGGTGAAGTAGGCGACGCCGTCGATGACGACCGGAGTCGCCTTGATGTTGCCAGCCAGCGGACCCGCGCCCTGGACGTTCATCCGGTACGCCCAGGCAAGACTGAGTTGGTGGACGTTGGCATCGTTGATGTTCTTGAGCGGGCTGAAGCGGCGTCCTGAATAATCGCCGTTATAGCTCGGCCACGAATCCGTGGGCGGCTTCAAGAGCTTGGCGGGATCGAGCGACTGCGCGCTGAGCACCAGAGCCGTTAGAAAAAGTAGAGTTTTCATGTTACTTCAGCGACTCCAGATAGGCGGTCATATCGTGCATGTTCTTGTCGGTATAGATGTCGAGTAGTTCGACATGGCGCCGATAGGGATCGCTCTTTTCCACTTTCACTGCGGCCGTAATCGCAAACGACCGGTATTCGCCATCGGCTTCGCGCAGCGCGACATGGAAATCATCGAGGTGCAGTAGCGTTCCACTCACGGTCTTGCCGCCCGTGGTGACCTTGACCATGACTGGCTTCTGGGCCGGTCCGCGAGCGCCACCTCGACTGAATCCGAAGGTCTTTGGGAAGAGGAATTTCTGTTGAATGGTGACGGGATCGTAATTGGTGCCGATGCCCTTGAGGTCGCCCGTGACGGAATGGCAGGCGTTGCAGCCGCCCGCGCCCCTGAAAAACGCCTCACCGGCCTTGGGATTTCCGGTTAGCACATTGATCGGCTGCGAATAAGGTCCGCCACGAATCGTATCCATGAATTTCTGGTGCAGAAAGTGGGCGAGATCGATGGTTTGCGGCCCGTCGAGCGATGAGCTGGGCTTGCCGGACTGCATGGGGTGACCAGCCTTGAGAAAGGCGCCGATGCCAGCGCCGTAGCGGTCTTTAATGACGATTAGCGAGCGAACGAGATCGGCACCGCGCTGTTTGGGAGGCAGCGAATCCTGGCCGCCTCGGGCCTTGGATCCGTGACAAGTGACGCATTCGGCGATGTAAATGGACTTGCCGCGTTCCGCTGCCTCGGGATCGACAACGTGGCCGTCAGCGGGTCCGCCGCCGAGGACGCCGCCGCCCGTGCCGAGTCCCGCACCGGGCGGGTAATTCTTGGCTAGGTAGTCGACGACTTCGGAAAATTCGGTTTCGTTGACCTTGGCTCCGCGGGAGATCATGCCGTTGACGACGGCGGCCCAGTTAGCTTTCGCCATACCTTTTCCGGTGACGACTTCGGGGCCGTGGCAGGAGGATCCGCAGACTCGTTGGACGAGATCGCGGCCGGGGGCATCAGCTAGCGTTCGGGGTTTAGGCTGACTTGGGGGTTGGGCGAGCAGTGGAATGCAAAGGAGCAGGGGAATGAATCGCACGGGAATCCTCTTGAAACTAGGGGTCCTAGACAGGATATCGTAAGGGCGCGGGGCGTGTAGGGTTAAGATGCCGTTCCGTCGGATCTTTCGGGTGACGGAAAGGCCGATCGTTACTTTGTCCCACTCGCCCGCGTCGATGTCCACGCCTGTCAGCGGCTCTCTGTCTCGCGGAGCCAGATCTGTGTGCGTCCAAGCAATGAAAACCCTAGAAATCCGCGGAGTTGCAACTTTGTGCCGCCGTCGGTAAGCCGGAACTTGCAGCGGTAAACAGAGCCGTTGTCGGGATCGAGGATATCGCCGTTGCGGTACTCGCCGGCTTCGAACTTCATGTTGCGCATGATGACGAGTCCAATCATCGGCTTATCTTTGCGGTCGTCCTTGCAAGCGTTGCACGTCGGAGATTTTTCGAGTTCCGGTGCGAGGCCCTTCTCCACTTTGCCGAAGAAGAGACCGTTCTGCTCGTAGATGCGGATGAGTCCACGGGGTTTGCCCGTCTTGTCGTCGATAGTTTTCCAGAGTCCTGTGGGCGAGGCGAGGTCGGCAGCTTGTGCGGCAATGCTGACGAGAAAGAGGGCGGCAAGCCTGAGGATCATTCTGAATTGATATTGGACTGCGGATAGAGGCAGCGTCAAGCAAGTTTGTATCCCAAACAGATGTTGTTCGAGAAGATTCAACTGGACAAACCGCTCCGAGTGGACTATTCTAGTCTTATAAGACCATTCTGGTCGCGATCATGCTGAAGCTCACCAAAAAGGCCGACTACGGCCTCATCGCTCTCAAGCACTTGGCGGTAAACGCCGACGCCGGCGTTGCCTCAGCCAAAGATATCGCGGACACCTATCGCATCCCGCTGCCGCTACTTTCGAAGATCTTGCAGAAGCTGAACAAGTCGGGATTCGTTCGCAGCGAACAGGGCAACAATGGCGGATATCGCCTCGCCCGCCCGGCGCGCGATATTTCTACTCTCGAAGTCATCCGCGCCATCGACGGACCCATCATTCTTACCCATTGCTTCACCGAGCACAACCAAAAAGAATGCACGATCTCCGATACCTGCAGCGTACGTGAACCGCTGCGCAAGGTGCACGAAGGGATCTTAAAGCTGCTCGGCGGCATCACCATACACGACCTCGCCATCGACGAGAGTCCTGCCCCCCCAATGCCGCCGCCCACCAAATTGTATGAATTGTTAGGTGCGCCTGCCGCATCGAAATAGGACAAGGAAAATCATGCCTCAATTTCCGATTTACATGGACAATCACGCGACCACCCGCATGGATCCGCGGGTGTTGCAAGCGATGACGCCATACTTCACCGAGATCTTCGGCAACTCCGCGAGCCGCAATCATGCGTTCGGATGGCAGGCTGAAGAAGCCGTCGAAAAAGCGCGCAAACAGATCGCCAACCTCATCGGGGCGGACGCCAAAGAGATCGTCTTCACCAGCGGTGCCACTGAATCCAACAACCTCGCGATTAAGGGCATCGCGCAGATGTATGCCGAAAAGGGCAACCACATCATCACCGCCGCCACCGAGCACAAGGCGATTCTCGACACCTGCAAACGCCTTGAAAAAGATGGCTTTCGCATCACCTATCTACCGCTGCAACAGAACGGCCTGATCGACCTCGACGCCCTGCGCGCCGCGATCACCGACAAGACGATTCTCATCTCGGTCATGTACGCCAACAACGAGATCGGTGTCGTGCAGCCGATCGCTGAAATCGGCAAAATCGCCAAGGAAAAGGGCGTTCTCTTCCACACCGATGCCGTGCAGGCGGTTGGCAAGATCCCCGTTAACGTAATCAAAGACGGCGTCGATCTGCTTTCGCTCACCGGTCACAAGTTCTACGGACCCAAAGGCGTTGGCGCACTGTATGTCCGCCGCCGCAATCCGCGCGTCCGTCTCGCCGAACAGATGCAGGGTGGCGGCCACGAACGCGGCATGCGTTCCGGCACACTGAATGTCCCCGGCATCGTCGGATTGGGCGAAGCCTGCGAAATTTGCGGCAATGAGATGGCCGATGAAGCGATGCGCCTGGGCTATCTGCGCGACAAGCTGAAAAACAAAATCTTCGCCGAACTCGACGAAGTCTACATCAACGGCACGATGGAAAGCCGCCTGCCGCACAATCTCAACGTAAGCTTCGCGTACGTCGAAGGCGAAAGCCTGCTCATGGGTATCAACGATGTCGCGGTCTCTTCGGGATCCGCCTGCACCTCCGCGACACTCGAACCCAGTTATGTTTTGAAGGCGCTCGGCGCTGGCGACGATCTCGCGCATTCATCGATCCGCTTCGGACTCGGCCGCTTCACTTCCGAAGAAGAAGTCGACTATGTCTCCGAGAAGATCGTAGACATCGTCAAGAAGCTGCGCGAACTGTCTCCGCTCTACGAAATGTTCAAGGAAGGCGTCGACCTTTCCAAGGTCCAATGGACCGCTCACTAACTGCTCACTGAAAAGGAAAACTGACATGGCTTACTCCGATAAAGTTCTCGATCATTACAACAATCCCCGCAACGTCGGGTCGATGGACAAGGCCGATCCCTACGTGGGCACCGGCATGGTTGGCGCTCCCGAATGCGGCGACGTCATGAAGCTGCAGATCAAGGTCAATCCGGAAACCGGCATCATCGATGAGGCTAAGTTCAAGACCTTTGGCTGTGGTTCGGCTATCGCCAGTTCGTCGCTTGCCACCGAGTGGCTGCGCGGCAAGAGTGTTGACGAGGCGCTCGCCATCAAGAACACCGAAATCGTGCAGGAACTCGCGCTGCCGCCGGTGAAGATCCATTGTTCCGTGCTTGCCGAAGACGCAATCAAGGCCGCTATCGCCGACTACAAGGCGAAGGACACCAAGCGCGTCCTTGAAACCGTCAACGCCTAGTTCCTGAGGAGGATCGCATGGAGACCTTAGAGCAGCAATCCCATCACATCGAAGTCACCCCCAAGGCGGTGGGCAAGATTCGTGAAGCGTTCCAAAAGAACGGTGTCACGGAAGGCGGCCTGCGTCTCGGTGTGCTCGGTGGAGGCTGCTCCGGCTTGAGCTACCAGTTCAAGTTCGATCGCCAGCCGCGCGCTACCGACAACGTCTTCGAATTCGTCGACGACAGAAGCGGCGAGCAGGTGAAGGTCTTCATCGATCCCAAAAGTCTAAAGTTTCTCGACGGCATGATTCTCGACTGGAAGGATTCGCTCATCCAGTCTGGCTTCGCTTTTGAGAATCCTAATGCCAAGAAGAGCTGCGGCTGCGGAACATCCTTCACTGCATGATCTATTTTGAGGCGTTTGGTTTAGAGCCGCGCCTTCAGATCGACACCGAAGATCTGCAGCAGCGCTTCTACCGGCTCAGCCGTGAATTTCATCCCGATCGCTACACGCGCAAACCCGTCGTCGAACAGCAGATGGCCCTGGAAAGGACCTCGCAGCTCAACGACGGGATCCGCATTTTGAAGGATCCGATACGGCGTGCCGAGTATGTTCTGAAGCACAACGGCTTCGACATCGGCGAACAGCGCACTAAAGACGTCCCGCCCGAATTGCTCGAAGAAGTCTTTGAGTTGAACGAGGCGCTCGAGGAGTCGGATACCACGCAGCTCGATGGATTCCAGACGCGCTTTGTGGCGATGCTCTCGGCAAGCGACACCGAACTCCAGCAGCGGTTTGCAGCCTATGATTTGGCACAATCGCGCGACGAACTTGCCGCTATTCGGGCGATTCTCAATCGTCGGCGATACGTCGACAACTTAATCACCAAAATACAATCAGCCCTATGAGCACTTTCCAAATCGATTTCGGCGAAACCAAACGCATCATCGGAATCGATCTCGGCACCACTAACTCGCTTGGCGCGTTTCTCGACCTGACAGGACCCAAGATCATTCCCACCGCGACCGGCGGCACGATCGTGCCCAGCGTTGTTTCGAACATCGGCAACGAAATCGTCGCCGGAGACAACGCGCGCGCCCTGCTCATCGCCCATCCTGATCTCACTGTCTATTCGGTGAAGCGCCTGATGGGGCGCGGTGTCGACGACATCCAAGAAGAGCTGAAGCTCTTTCCGTTTCGCATCGCCGAAGGATCTGAGAATGTCATCCGGCTGAAGCTCGGAGACAAGACCTTCACCGCACCGGAAATTTCCGCGTTTATTCTGCGCGAAATTAAGCGCAATGCGGAAGTCTATTTCAACGAGGAAATCACGCAGGCGGTCATCACCGTGCCCGCGTATTTCAACGATGCGCAGCGCCAGGCCACCAAAGACGCCGGACGCATCGCCGGCCTGGAAGTGCTGCGCCTGGTCAATGAGCCAACCGCTGCCGCGCTCGCCTATGGACTCGACAAGCGACAAAACGGCATCATCGTCGTCTACGATTTCGGAGGCGGCACGTTCGATGTCTCGATCCTCAAACTGCACGACGGAATCTTCGAAGTGCTCGCCACCAACGGCGACACGCACCTTGGCGGTGACGATATCGACAACCTGCTGCTGCAGATCGCTCTCGAAGATATTGCGACGGAGTGGTCGCAGCCGGAGATCGCGAAGGATCATCAAGCGGTACAGACGATCCGCCGCGCGGTAATCGACGCCAAAGAGAAGCTCTCGTTCGCGCCGGAAGTCTTCGTGACGCTCGAATACAAAGGCCAGCAATACAACCGCGCGATCAACCGCGAGTTGTTCGATAAGCTGATCACGCCCATCGTACAGCGCACGCTGGAACCCTGCCGTAACGCACTCAAAGACGCCTCACTCACACACGAACAGATTGACGAAGTCGTGCTGGTTGGCGGATCCACACGCATCCCGCTGGTGCGCGCGGCCGTCGAAGCCCTGTTCAAAGCCAAGCCGCATACCGAACTGAATCCCGATGAGGTGGTGGCGATAGGTGCCGCCGTGCAGGCAGGTATCCTGTCCGGCGATATCACCGACAAGCTGCTGCTCGATGTCACGCCTTTATCGCTGGGCATCGAAACCATGGGAGGCGTGGTGTCGAAGCTGATCCACCGTAATTCGACGATCCCCGCGTCGGCTTCGGAGACGTTCACTACGGCTGTGGACGGGCAACACAATGTCCTGATCCACGTGCTGCAGGGCGAACGAGAAATGGTACGCGATTGCAGATCGCTGGCGAGGTTCGATCTTAAGGGAATCGATCCGCTGCCTGCCGGATTGCCAAAGATCGAAGTGCGGTTTCTAATCGACGCGAACGGCATCCTGAGCGTGACCGCGCGCGACGGACGTACGGGAAAAGAGCAGACGGTCGAAGTGAAGCCTTCCTATGGACTCAACGACGAGCAAGTGGAAGCGATGATCCAGGAATCGTTCGAGAAGGCCGAAGAAGACTTCAAAGAACGGCAAGTACGGGAAGCTCGCGTGGAAGCGGACCGCATCGTCTCCGCAGTGGAAAAAGCCAAGCGAAACGAAGCTTTCTGGACACTGCCGGAAGACGAACGAGGGGCGATTGAACGCGCGCTCAACGAGCTGTTGGTGGTCTATCATTCCGACGACTACGGGTTGATCCGCATCAGGATGGAAGAGGTGGATCACGTCACGCACCACCTGGCGGAAATCATCGTGAACAGCGCAGTGAGCGGTGTGCTGAAAGGAACCAGGATATGAAATTCGGTTGGTCAGAGGCGGAAGATATCGGCATCGCTTTGCATGAGAAGTTCCCGGATATGGATCCGACCCATGTCCGCTACACGGACATGCACAAATGGATCGTCGAACTGGAAGACTTTGACGATGATCCGGCAAAGTCCAATGAAGCTAAGCTGGAAGCGATCCAGATGGCTTGGCTTGAGGAGTGGCAAGGGAACCAGTAGGCTTTGAGCAGCATCACGGTTAACGGCAAGCATTCATCCTCGCAGGTCGGCGAACGCCGCTTCGATCTCGCGCTTCGCAGCCTCACCTACTGGCGACAAGGGCAGCCGTGAAGGCCCGCCATAGTACCCGCTGAGATCCATCGCGTACTTCAATCCCGGAATCCCATACTTCGTCGTCACAAGCTGAGCGGCCCGCGCGATACGGTCCTGCCAGTCGCGTCCAGCTTCGATTTCGCGCGTGCGGTGCGCTTCCCAGATGGTGATCGTCGCATACGGTGCGGCATTTGCAAACGCCAGCACTGCGCCGACAGCGCCCATCTGCAGTGAGGGCCAGAGCGTGGGTGCGGACCCGACCAGCACCTGAAAGCCCGGCTTCGCCTCTCGCATCATCTGCATGACTTTTTCCAAACTGCCAGAGCTTTCTTTGATCGCGATGATATTCGGATGATGCGACAACTGCGCGACCGCTTCGGGCGAGATATCCACCCCGGTCGCCTGCGGCCAGTTGTAGATCATCAGCGGGATCTTGGTCTGATCGGCGACTGCGCGGAAATATAGCATCTGGGCTTCATTGCGATTCACCAGATTCTTGTAATAGTGCGGGGTGCGGACCATCGCCGCCTTGTATCCCATCTCCGCAGCCTGATTGGTGAGTGAGACGGTCTCGCGCACGCTTTCCACACCTGTACCCGCGATCAACAGCTTTTCGGGTGCGGCGTATTTGGCCACGAGTTCCCAACTGAGCAGCTTCTCTTCGGGAGTGAGCATGACCGATTCACCAGTGGATCCGCAGACGACGTATCCGGCCAGCGAGGTCATGTTCCACTTCATGACGTTGTGTTCGATCTTGGCTTTGTAGATGTCGCCGTTGTGATCGAAGGGAGTGGTGATGGGAGGAAAGATACCTGAGAGTTTCATATGCGGCGGATATGCAAAAGGCAGGGGCTTTTTCAAGCCACCTGCCTATTCGATTCGGGAACTCGAAGAACTACTTCAAGAAGACGATAACGAGGGTGTAGAGAGCGAGCGATTCGATCAGGACGAGGCCGAGAATGAGCGCGAAGCGAATACCCGCCTGGGCGCCAGGGTTACGTGCCATTGCTTCGGCGGCACCGGCGACGGCCCTGCCTTGTCCCAGACCGCAAAGTCCGGAAGCGATCGCCATGGCGAAGGGGCTGAGAGCGGCCAGATCGACCGAGTAGTGGTTCGGGTTCGCGGCGCCTTGGGCGAAGACTGGCGTCGCCAACAGGAACATCACGATAAAGATAAAGAACAGCTTGTTTCCACGCATGTGGTTTACTCCTTCTATCATTGGCCGCCAGGAGGTGGTTCGTTCCGTCATCTGGGGATGCGGGCGCTCACACTGTAACGGCTACGGAAACTCAGAAACTCTAGTGCTCGCTTTCCATCGCGCTCGAGACGTAGATCATCGTCATCAGGGTAAAGATGTAAGCCTGCAGGAAAGACACGAACACGTGCAATCCCATAAACACAGCGGGAATCGCGACATAAGTCAAACCAAGAAACGCCAGCGTCACTTGCTCGCCCGCGAACATATTGGCATAGAGACGCACAGTGAGCGATAAGGGGCGCGCTAGATGGCTGACGATTTCGATCGGGATCATGATCGGTGCCATCGCCGGAATCGGCCCCATAAAGTGAGCCGCGTAACGGATCGGACCCTGCTTCTTGATACCGAGCCAGTTGTAGAACAGGAAGGTCGCGAGCGCAAGGCCCAGCGGAACCGGGGGAAACATCGTCGGCGATTCAAACCCTGGAATCACGCCGATCAGGTTGCAGAACAGCACAAACAGAAACATCGTTCCGAAGAACGGAACCAGCTTGCTGCCGTGGTGGATGCCCACTTCATCCGACTGGCCGCTCAAGAATTGATAGAGGCTTTCGAGCAGATGCTGCAGCTTGGTGGGCTTATCCACCGAAAAGCTGGACTTCACCACACCGAACAACACAATCATGATGACGAACACCAACAACTGCATTGACTGGAAGTTGCTCCAGGGCTTGGCGGGGTCGTGGGCGTGCTGGCCCACAAGGCCGAGAATGGCATTTGCGGGTCCTGCCAGCAATTGGTTACAGAGCGCAGTGATCCAAAGTTCGTGTTCGTGCATTTTAATGTTTCAGGCGGTTACCAATTCGTAGATTATCTCGGCGAGTACAGCTACCACTGTCGTCATCAGGCCTGCGAAGACAGGCCACGGACTGATACCGGCAAACTTCATGATACCAAAGACCGTTGCACCGATGACGAGGTAGCGCAACGTGATGCCGGCGGTTGTGGATTTCCTGCTTGTGCCACCCGGATCGGGCGAAACAGCGTTCACCGTCCGCTTGATCATAAGAAAACTGAGATACGCAAGAATCGACCCGGCACCGAACGCCATGCCATGGCGTGCATCGAAGATCAAGGCGATCGTCGCGATTCCCAGGACGGAAAAAACGACCGTGAACCTTTCGATGCGTTGGATCGCGCGACGATAGTCGATGTCTTTCAATGGTTCAATTCTAACGCTGGTCGCGAGCCGCCAAACCTCAGGCCAGAATGCCCTTCACCACATCCCCATGGACGTCGGTTAGCCGGAAGTCGCGTCCACTGTAGCGATAGGTCAGGCGCGTGTGATCGAGGCCCATCAAATGCAAAATCGTTGCATTCAGATCATGCACGTGCACTTTATTTTCGATAGCGCGATAGCCGAAGTCGTCGGTCGCGCCATAGGTCATGCCACCCTTCACGCCTCCGCCTGCCAGCAGCACCGTATAACCCAACGAGTTGTGATCGCGGCCGGCATGAAGCTTGATCGTGGAACTGTTCTGCACCGCGGGCGTGCGTCCGAACTCCGTGCCGAGAACGACTAGAGTCTCACCCAGCAGTCCGCGGTCCTCAAGATCTTTTAAGAGCGCCGCAACAGCGGGATCCGTCTGTCCGGCGAGTCGACGGTGCACGTGGATGTCCTCGTGGTTGTCCCATGGTTGGCTGTTGCCGAAGTACAACTGCACCATGCGAACGCCTCGTTCGACCAGACGCCGCGCCAGCAGGCAGCCGCGTCCAAAGTCCGAATCGCCATATCTGGCGCGCGTGGCATCGGTTTCCTTCCCGGTATCGAAAGCCTCGGGAGCCTCCGTTTGCATGCGAAACGCCGTCTCCATCGAAGAGATGGCGGCTTCGAGTTGCGAGTCACCTTGGCGCTTTTCCAGATGCGCTTCATTGAGGCTCTTGAGCAAGGCGAGCTGTTTGCGTTGCGCGGACTCGGACGCTGCTGGCCGGATATTCCGGATCAATTTGAACGGATCCGCTTCTGTGTTTTTGATGTACGTGCCCTGAAACACGGCTGGCAGGAACGCAGATTCCCAAAGCGGCGGGCCAACCACCGGCGTCCCCGGACAGAGCACCACAAAGCCCGGTAAACTGCGATTCTCGGTTCCCAGGCCGTAGGTCAGCCAACTACCCAGTGAAGGCCGACCGGGCTGAATCGCCCCGCAATTGGCCATAAATAGCGATGGCTCGTGGTTTGGGACGTCGGTATGCATCGAGCGGATCACGCAGAATTTGTCGATAGACTTGGCGATTTGCGGAAAGATTTCGCTGACTTCGATTCCGGATTGGCCGTAGCGTTGAAACTGGAATGGCGACCGCATCAGGTTGCCGGTAGAAGACTCGGTTTTGGGAGCTCCGCCGCCCGGCATCGGCTGGCCGTCGTAGCGGTCAAGCGCAGGCTTTGGATCGAACGAATCGACCTGCGAGAGTCCACCATTGAGCATGAGGTAGACGATGCGTTTGGCTTTGGGCGCGAAGTGCGGCGCTTTGGGATCGAAAGGATTTTCGGCGGCGTTGGCGGCGAGTCCGAGCATGCCGAATCCACCGGCCATCCGGCTGAGGGCCGCGCGGCGGGTGAGCCCGGCTTGAATATCTGCGCGAAGCACCATCGTACGATTCTATCGCGGAGCCCGAAGAGCCGCGGAAGTCATTTCTTTGCAGCCCTCGCCTCGAGCCTCTCTCTAGCGGACTTCTCAAGCGACTTTAAGCCCGCCTGCTTCCCTTCTGCAAGGGCATCCCCGGTGTTTACGCCTTCCGCCGTTCCTCGATAAAGTGACCATGCAAAGCCCGCGCGGTTCGAACTCGCACAGTGCACCAGCACCTTGCTGTCACCTGACTTGGCGAGATATGAAAAAATCTTCGCAAGATCCTCATCGGTGGCGGGCGTCGATCCGAAAGGGACGCTCACGTATTCCAAACCTGCCGCCTTGGCGGCCTCAGCTTCGTTGAACGCGACGTTTTCCATTTCGGCGGGCATGCGCAGGTTGATCACCACCTTGACGCCAAGCTTGGCGTACTCGGCGAAGTCAGCGGCCTCGGGTTGCCCCGCAAAGTAGACCTTCGAGGCGAACGCGGATGAGTTCGGCGCCTTGCCCACGGTGACCGGCGCAATTTGCGCGAAGGCCGCGAGAGAGAGTAGGAAACAGAAATTCTTCATGACACCTCCATTCTGACCGATCGCACGTGCGAACATGGAACTCATGCCTGAACAGAATTATCAAAATCACGCGCAAAGAGTCCCTGGCTTTCTGGCTGCGGGATTCGGAATGCTGGGAGCCTTTCTCGGCTCTTGCGTCAACCTCTATCAATCGCTTGGCGACCACCAGCGGCTTTACAGCGCGTCACTGCTGGTATTGGTGACGCTCTGCGCACTGGTACTCGGTTTCTTCGGGCGGATTTTCGCGCTGAAGGTGCAAGATCGCGCCATTCGTGCGGAAGAGAACCTGCGCCACTACGTCTTGACCGGCAAACTGCTGGACAGCCGCCTGACGCCGAAGCAAATCGTTGGCTTGCGCTTTGCATCGGACGATGAGTTTCCAGCCTTGGCGCGCGAGGCGGCGGAAAACAACCTCGCGATGGACGACATCAAGAAGAAAGTGAAAAGCTGGCGTCCCGATTTCCATCGGGCTTAACCGGGCTTAACCGCTTTAGCGGCGGCCTGTGACTGCCGTTGAAGTCCCAATACTATTGGTGAGGGTCACGCTCACTGAATCGATCACGTTGGCGTCCCCGTTCTGCAACATGAACGGCAAGCGCACGATGAATTGTCCCCCGTTGGGTACGTTATCCGCGGTGCGGAACCAATCGTTGAAACGGCTGGTGAGATCGAAAGTGAACCTGGTTTCGCCCTCGACACGTGTACCCGAAGTGGTGCTCACCTGCACCGCCGCCCCGGTGAGGTTGCGTACCGGAGACAGCGCGGCGATCTCCACTTCGAACCCTCCGGTGACAGGCAGAATCCGCACTGTGTCGATGACCGGAGCCGTTCGAGGCACTGTCAAGCGGATCTCCGGCGCGGAGCTTGGCAGCAGGCTCGCGGTGGAACCTTGTGCTGTGAGCGCGGTCATTCGCACGACGATGATGCCTGAAACCGTTCCGGGCCGCACCAGTCCCGCGGAAGGCAGTATGCCGCCGGTCCCAGCGACATCGAAGGTGTACGTGGTGCCACCCGATCCGAAAAACGGTCTCGAATTCGCCGGCAAGGGTCCGGATAAATTGTCGGCGTTCGGTTCGAAGGTCAGCGACAACGTCGCGCGAAGAAGCCGCGCGGGGGCTTCGCTCTGAGAGACGTTCAATACGATATCCTGCCCGGCCACAGGTGCCGAAGGATTCGCGGTGATCGTGAACCGTGGCACGGGCACGACGGATACCGTGAAATCGCTCGTGTTCGAAGCTGCGGCATTCGGATTCTGCACTGCGATCCGCAATGTTCCCGCGGCAGCCAGTTGCACTGGCGTGAGCAAGGTCGTTAACTCGGATGCGCTCACGAAACGCGCATCCTGCGCAACACCGTTCACCAAAACGCGAGCGCCATCCAGGAACCCAGCTCCATTGACGGTGACTTCCAGAGCCGTGGGACGCGCCGCGATCTCACTGGACGGTGACAACGTGCGGACTGTCGCGGCGGGATTCGCGACACTCACCGCGATGGCCGATGGACACGATCCGCCAACGGTTCCGCCAGCGCCTTCGCGATTGGCTTCGTCGGCGTTCACTGCAGTCAGTTCAATTGCCCCAGCCGTCGCGAGCAAGGCTCGCGGAACGCTAAAGGTCAATTGCGACGGGCTCTGCACCGACGTCGCTAACAGTACGGCCGTCGCTCCAGCGCGAGACCAGCGCACGCGAGTCACGCCATTGACGAAGTCCGAGCCCGTCGCAGTCAGCGTCTGATCCGCAGCCGCTGCAATGGGCAGCGTCGGGTTCGCCAGCGGACGCAATGCAGGCGCGGCGAGCACGGTGAAGTTCTCGACAACTGAGACCACACCGGCGCTCGTCACCGTCACGGGAACAGTGCGGGCGCGAGATCCCAGGCGATCTGCACTCACGCCGACGCCAATCGAAGTCGCCCCGATCTGCGGATTCGGCAGTGCGCTGCCTTCCCATTCCACGCTCGATCCTGCCGCGAAATTTGAGCCGTTGATGGTCAGCGGAAACGACGGGGCGCAAGCAGTGGCGGTGCGCGGGCTGAGTGCGGTAATCGTGGGACGTGCGGGTCCGAGACTGAGCGTCCGCGAGGAATTCGGCGCACAGGATGCCGCATAAGCAACGCCTTGCGGATTCGCGTCGTCGCCATTCACCAGCGCGATGGTGGCAGTGCCGCCAGCGGCGATCAGTTCATTCGGAATGTCAAAGACCAAGCGTCCGCCAACAACTAATCGAGACTTGATAAAGCGGCTATTGGATCCCACCGTAAAGCGCAGGCCAGTGGTGGGGTCGAGATCGAGCACGTCGACGTTCAACGCGGTCACCGCAGCGCCAGAGGCGGCCTGCAGAGCGGTCTGCGTGAAGTTCGCTGCAAAGATCGGAGGCCGCCGCATCGTGAACGCTCGTAATCCGGAATCGATGGGCTGGATGCCTGCCGAACGGGTGGAAATACCAACATTGACGGGGCTTTTGAAGGTTCGCAACAACGTATCGGGCACCGGAGAGATTAAGATTGAGCGCGCACCGTTCAGAGTTCCGCCTTGCACCAATTGGCCGTCGAACGAAAGGAAAGTGCCGACATTGGCCTGTTGCGGAGGCACCGGCAACTGCGGCTGGAATCCGTCTCCCGTGACGGTGATCGGGAACCCAGGGCTGCACTGCGTGGCCGATTTCGGATTGTAATCCGTAAGCGTGATCGGCGGCAGGTTGACACGGACCTGGCAGGAACTCTGCGCGGAATACGATCCGTCGAGTGTGCTTGCGATGGTGATAAAGGCGATGAAATCGTAGTTTCCGGGCGTGAGGAACTGGCCCGTCAACTCACCGGTAATGGGATCGATTTTCAGCAACGGTGTGTTGGGAACAATCGACAAGACGGGGTTGAAGAATCCATCGGGCACCGCGTATTGAACGCTGGCCCTATAAGGAACCCCAACGGTGGCTATCGGCAGATCGCCACAAGTGACGCGAAGAGCGCAGGATGTCGTGAGTTTGCTCGAAAACCCATAGCCGCGTTCGCCATCGCGGACGCTGAGATTCAGCGTCATTCGCAAACCTGTAGACCTGGAATTGAAGCTCAGCGAGTATTCGCCCGGGATTACCTCGTTGATCGAAACCTCGGTTGGCCGTTGGCCTTCGCTGAACGAAAAATTCTGTTGCGAAAGTCCAGTCACACGCTGGCCCTGCAGATTGGTCACGATGACGCGGAACGTCACCGACGGGCAGTTGCGTTGTGGTTCGGCGATGGTGAGGTTGAGCGTTTGCCCTGTGGGGATTCCTTCGCCGATCTGTGCGCTGGCGGCGGTACAGATGCCGAGAATGAGTAGCAGCGATCTCATTGGGACACCTCCTGCTCTTTCACAGCAATGCCGGGGATGAAAGAAAAGCGCCCGTCGCGAAACAGCCACCCAGGTTGATTTTCACCGGGGCTGGCGAGCAGCAGCGATCCGCCCGTGAGGCGATCGAGCCGCGTAATAACGACATCGTCAGCCGGAACTTCATATACAGTCACTTCAGCGGTTGCGCGGTCGATGCGCGCGATTGCCCGGGCATTGGCTGCATAGAAGGCGCTCGCGTCCGACGCGAGCAGGCTTGGTTCGAAGGCCAGCGAATACTGCTGTGCGGATCGGCCCGGATCGATGCGGTGCACCGTGGTCCCGACGGCAACCAGCAGCGCTTCATCGTCGAAGGCTGCGACCGAGGCTTCTGGCGTGGCGACGATTTCCCCCCGCAGCCGCAGTGCGCCTTGGGCATCGCGCACAGCGACCGATCCTGCATCGGAGACGGCGGCGATGACACCTTCGACCCTCGCGGATTTCGCGGCAAGCAGATCGTGAACCTCCGCATCGAGCGCAACAGTCGATCCATTCGGACTCCAAACAATGCGCTCGTAGGAGGCAATGGTACGAGTCGAAAAAGTCTGAGTGTCGATGACCTTCACGCCCTCGGCGTTGGTGCAGAGTGCGAAGCGGGATGCCGCATCCAAACGGGAACATGCGGGCAGGCCTGCGATGGGAGCACTCAATCGCGACGACTGCGCGAGCCCTTCGATGCGGCGCAATTCGCCCCTGTGCCCAACGAAACCAAGCTGCGGGCTGGAAATTTGGGCCGCGAGAGGAAGTGCGGTGAGTAGTGTCAAGAATCTCATGTGGTCCTCTGATCTAGCGGGGGGGAAGAATGACGACGCCTGTGCCTGTGCCGATTCGTACGCCGGGTGGTTGCGCGGCGGACGTCGAGGATTTGTTGCCGCCTGAGAGTCCGAGCCCGATGCCGACCGCGGCACCTGCGGCGACAGCGGCAATGATGCCGATCGTGACGCCGGATATCCCGGCGGCGACGGCGTTCGTTTGCGCGATCTGTCCAGTGACAGGCTGGCCGTTGACGTTGCCGCTGACCTCGATGTTGAACGATCCCGAGACTGAATTGGGCTGCATGGTGACAGACGCTTGCCCCGTGGGTCCGGTTGTGACAGTGGTCACCTGACTGCCGTCAACAAAGGCTCCACTGGCACCTGTTTTGGGAAGGCTAAACGTCAGCAGGATGCCGCCAACCGGCTTGTCGTTGCGGTCGCGCACTTCGACGACCTGCTTGGTGGCGCGCCCTTTCTTGACGTTGTTCTGCGCGTTTTCACCGCGAATGACGATCAACTTGTACGGCGGCTCCGGCTGCTGCGCTGCTAACAGCGCCGCTGCGCAGAGCGTCGCGACGACTGATCTCATGGGTTGCCCTCCAGTTGTATTATAAGGCTGTGGAAAACAGGCCCTATCTATCAAGCGTGTTTGCGGGCTAAACAAGGTCAGGCCCTTTAGGGTTGGCCCGTTTCCACCATGCCGACGATCGCTTCCGTGGTCGGGTCTCCGTCCTTCAACATCGCGATCACTTCCGTGATGTGCGTCTCACCAGGGACGTAGACCAGCCGCGTGGGCACGAACGCCCGCCGCAAAGCCAATGCCAGATCTTTGGCTTGCAGTGGAAGACCGAGATAATCCCACTGGCAGTAAGTCACCAGAAAGGGCGGGGCATCGCGACGCACATACTGCATCGGCGAGGCCTTGCGGCGGTCTTCCGGAGATCCGAACGGCGCGAGCAGACTCACATCGTAAACACCGCTCAGCGCGGCGACGCCTTTGATCGCCGCAGGATCTACGCCATGCTTCGCCAACAGGCTCGGATCGAGCGCGATCAGCGATGAGAGATGTCCGCCGGCGGAATGGCCTCCAAGAAAGATCCGGCTTTCGTCGGCTCCATATTGCTTGGCATTCTTGACCACCCAGGCAAAGGCCGCAGCCACATCTTCCACCTGCGAAGGATGCGGATTTTTTGGCATCAACCGGTAGCTCGGAATCGCGACGCCGATGCCACGCTTGGCGAGCATCACCCCAATCGGACCGTACAAGCCACGATCGCCTGAGGCCCAACTGCCTCCATGAATAAAAACAAAAAGAGGAAACTTTGTTTTATCTTTAGGAAGGTAAAGATCGAGCTTTTGTTTCGCATCCGCGTTGTCGACATAGGCGAGATTGAGCACTGGAGTTACGGATTGATCTTGATAGGACATCTTCGGCAAGGCCGGGCTGGGCGTATCCAAAAGGTAAATGGGCTGCGTGCGGATCCAGCGCCTGGCCTCGCCGGCAGCTTCGAGGTCCACTTCGAGATGATACGCACCCGCACCCGGAACCTTGAACCGCATCAGCGCCGAATCGGCTTCATAGACCAACGAACCATCGCGAAACAGCTTCATCTTGCCGCGCACCGGCAGGCGCGCTTCGATGCGCGTGTTGTTCTGCAGCGGAAAACGATCGCCAATTTCGAAGACGCCCTGGTTGTTGCTGGCCCAGAATCCAAAGCCGGCCGTGTCGCAGAGCCATTCTTCCGCGATATACGTTCGGTTTTCCGCCAAGCTCTTCTGCACATCCTCGTCTTTGAGTTCGTGCGCCAAAACATGCTGCACGATGGGCGAAAGCGGTGTGTCGGATGCGTCGAGGCGGAGCTTTGAAAAGGCACCGCCCGTGAGCCCCGCAAATTCGACCGGATACTGTTTGTAAGCCCTGATGAACTGCTTGATCTCGCGAGGCTTGGGGATGCTGGCGAGCAAATCGGGCAGCGCAGGTATCTGAAAGCCGTCGACGGGCCGCTTGAACCAAAGAACACCGTTGTGCGTGCGTGGTTCCCGATCGGTCAGCAGAATCTGGATGTTCTCTTTTCGTGCGAGTTCCTGCACGCGAAACGGCAGAACCAGTGGAGGTACATCGGCTGCGCGAAAGTCCTGATAGACGCCATGGGCGGGATGCAAGGTGCGCGTCTTCATCCACTCGACGCGTTGCTGATGCAGTGTCTCCAACTTTGCCGGATCAAGGGCAAGGGCGAGAAAAAGAAGCCCAATCACTGCTTTTCAGGAGGCATCTCATAAAGATAAATGAGATGTCCGCCGTTGTTGCTTTCATTCGTACGGTCGATCTTTTTGGGCTTCCAACCGGGCACGGCGTAATCGTAAGAAACCACCCGCGTGCCGGGCTTCAGCATCTTTTCAAGGCGCGGACGCAGCAGTTCGTTGCTCTGGGTGAGCAAGTAGATCGTCACAACATCGGCGTTGGACAGATCGGCTTCGAGAAGATTGCCCTGCTGCACTTTCACGCGATTCTGCAATCCCAGATTGACGATCTGTTGGTTGGTGGTCTGCACCAGCTTCTCGTCGATCTCTATGCCGACCGCTTTGGCATGATATTTCTGGGCGGCCTGAAAGAGGATGCGTCCATCGCCGCATCCTAGGTCAAACACGGTTTCGTTGGGCTTGATCGCCGCGATTTCGAGCATGCGATCCACGATGCGTTGTGGGGATGCGACAAAGGGCGCGAGTTTCTTGGTGTAGATATCGGGGTTACGCTTGAATCCTGGCCCGCGGCCGGGCGCTTGGCCGAACGCTACAGTCGTTCCGAGACCAATCAAAAGGAAAAGACCAGAAAAACGCATGAGACAGACCCTCTACAGCTATAGACTGCGCCTTGCGGATTTAGGTTTCCACAAGCTACTCTTGCCTAGTGTACACCCGAACCGACACTCAATGCAGAGGCCGATAAACCCTTGCTTTGCTTGTTTTTGACAATGCGTGAGATCATCTCGGTGACCGAATTCCACAGATCGCGAGGTCGCGAAATCGTGTACTCGGTACCCTTGAACAGCTTCACCGCGCGGCCAATCGCATCCGTCCAGGGAACCTGCTGCGGATACAGGTTGTAGTTCATATAGAAGATCGGAAAGTTCACTTCGCTGACCGGTTCCTGCAGCGACTCTTTGCTGGGATTGTTTTCCAACATCACTTTCGGACCCGCAAACACAGCCGCATCCGGCTTCTGTTCGGTGGCCAGTTCGGCCTTGATCAGATCCACCAGAAACTCGGCTTCCGAATTCTTCCTGGCCAACTGTTCGACCGTAACCGTACCCAATTTGACATCGTTCACAGCCTTGCCCAGCGCCGGAAAATCGATGCGGGCCGCCCCATCCTGCCGATAGATGATGCGCTGTTCCTGCATGTTGAACGCAATGAGCGAAAGCTTGCCGATATTCGGATGCCGGTCAATCTGACGCAGAATCGAAACCAGAGCGGTTGTGTCCACGGGACGCATGGCGCGAGCATTGGGATTCTGCGGCGCGAAGTTCATCAGGATTTTGACATTCACCGGATCGCCAACGCGCTGAATCTCGCCATCGGCTTTGAACTGATCGCCTTCCGTGCCGGCGATGTTGCCCGCTGTGAGTTCCATCTGAATCTGCTTCTCTTTGGCCGGCAGCGCGGCCTCGGTATCCCAAGAGAATGAGCAAACCCGTTCCGCGCGATCGTGCATCAGCAGATCGACATGGTAGTTCCCCTCGCCAAGATCGAAAAAGCCCTGCAAAAACGCATCGCCCTTGGCGTCGTCCGCAACCATCGGCACGCGGATTCGCTGCGTAAAATACATATAGTCGTCTTTGTGGTCGGCGGGAGCCACGCGAAAGAGGATCGAAAGCAAGTTCTCAGTGCCTGCCAGTTCGCGCATCGGCAGCGTGACATCGTAGCCGGAATGAAACCGCAAGTCAAAGCCCAATAACGGTTTCGATGGATGGACGGAACAGGGGAGATCTTTCCTGTTTTCCCCCGATTCAAGCACGGCCATGTCCGATCCCACCAGCCGCGGTGAGGACGAAGCCATCGGAACCTGCCCGCTTAACGGGACTGCGATCAGTGCTACAGCCACAGAGAGTGTGCTTCTGAACATTCATTCCGCCCTTGACAATCTTGATCTACCGAATCAAGACTCTTAGACCTATCTATCGGTTCTTTAACGACAGTTGTTCAAGAATTCATAGAATGAATCCTGAAGATGGAAGAAGAGTAACAGATTTTCACAGTGTGCGACAGAGTCACAGACATGTCACTCGGAGTTCATGATCTCGTGCGAGTCTGTGACGATGCGGTATGGCGAGTTTTGCGCCGTTGACGGACTTAACTTGCAAGTGGCGCGTGGGGAGATTTGCGCGCTGCTAGGTCCGAACGGCGCAGGCAAGTCGACGACACTGAAAATCCTCGTAGGCTAGCAGGAACCCACCTCTGGATCCGCGCAAGTGGCCGGGTTGCGCCCGCGAGACGCCAAGCAACTGATCGGCGTCATGCCCGAAAACCTCGGGCTCTTCGAAGACCTCACCATCGAAGAACACCTGCAGTTGACAGCCGACATCTACGGTGCGCCGCGCGAACGCATCGATCGGCTTTTGCGCGTGCTGAGCATCGACAAGGGCCGCAAGACCTATGCCCGTGAGTGTTCGCACGGCATGCGCAAGAAGACTTCGTTCGCGATGGCGCTGTTGCACAATCCTCGCGTGCTGTTGCTGGACGAACCATTCGAAGCGGTCGATCCGGTGAGTGGGCGGATGATGTTCGAACTGTTGCGGGATGCCGCGGCACAGGGTGTGACGGTTTTTCTCACCTCGCACATCCTCTCGATTGTGGAACGGCTGGCGCATCGCACGGCGCTGATCCGGGGAGCAAGCTCGTCTACTACGACGTGACTCCCGAGAGGCTGGAAGATCTCTATAACGAACTCGTCGAATCGCCTCTCTCGGAAAAGTTGCCATGGCTCGGATCCGCGTCGTCTTAAGGGCAGTTGGCCGCGCGGCGAACCGCGGTTCGAAGTCGGAGCGTCAAGTCAGCGGCGACAACATGTTCTATGCGGGCCTGACGCTGGCGGCGATGACGGATGTCCCGGCGCTCGTCTTCTTTATGATCATGATGGTGCTAGTGCTGTTTCTGCCATCGAGTAGCACCGCGTGGGAGCGCCGAGGGCTGCGGCTGGTATCGCCACTGCTGAATCCGATGACGTGGTTGATGGTCGCCGGGATGCTGTGGCGGCGCGTGACTTGGGGATTGTGGGCCTTTGTGGCCGGATTCTTTCTCGCGGGCTTCCTCGGATCTTCTTTCCGAACACCGACAGTTTGGGTGCCGCGCTTCCTACCTCCGCTATTGAGACGCTATTGAGAGAGGATCTGCGGCAGTTGCTGACGGCCTTGGATCTCTACTGCGCGCTGTTGATCGCTGCACCGGCCGCCTATCTGCGATTCGTGACCGGCGAATTGCCCGCGGATTCGCACGCGCCGTTGACGATGGTCTTGATCATCACGATGTCGACGATGGCGTTGACGTTGTTCGGGCTCGATGTCGAGAGTGGGTTGGCGCGCTATCGTTTACTGCCGTTGTCAGGTTGGCGGATCCTCTTGTCCAAAGGGTTGGCTTATCTATTCTTGGTGGCAGTGGCACGCCGTGCGACGCGTGATTCCGCAATCGCGCTGGAGGTTCCGGGCGAGCAATCCGTTCGCGGCAAGCTTGGGACAGATGCTCGGGGCGCTGGCTGGGTTCGCGTTGGTGACACAGTTGGGTGGATTGTGGTTGTTCGCCTGCGTTGGGACCTACACTGGATCGCTGTGGCTTTGCGGCCGTCGGTTCGATGCTTAGTTAGGGGCGCGCCAGTTTCTTGCGGGAGCCGATGGACGGCTATCATGCAATAGTTCCGCATTGCCAAAGATCTAAAGGAGACTTTACCGTCGATTCAGTTCGTCGCATCCTCCGCAGATCATCGGGATACTCAAAGACGACAAGGTCTGCACTCCACATGGGTCTTTCGGTATCGATTCCAACCGTATTCTGGAGGAACTGATGGAGGCCTCCCCCAGAGACGCATCGATCGATAAACGATCGCACTTGATGACGCGCGCGAACTCTCATGCGATTCCTCGAAGACATTGGATCGCACGGGAGCAAGGCGCACTGGACGAGACGACTCGATCCTTCTGCAGGGCCGCCATGCGTGCGCGCTGCGAACCGGGGTCCATCGAGTGGCAAACAACGTCGGCGCTACTCACATTCTTCAGCGCCGCCTTGTGGTGGCCCGAGCGTTGGACTTGGACTCGGCGATGTCGAGAAGATCGGCGCCAGTGAACGGGAGCAGCCGGAGCCCAGCAACCGCCTAGTCGTGGTGTATAGCAGTTCGCATTACTGGGGACTCTCTAAATACAGTGAGCCGCCGCCCCCGTCCGCTATTGATTCACCGTCATCGGTTGTTGCGGCCGAAATCCGGCTGCCTGCAACTCCGGTTCCTGCGGCATCACGATCCAACAGACAATGTAGGGGATGATCGCCGGCAGCACCGGGCAAAACGCCAGGGCGATAAACAGGATGCGCACGAGTACCGGATCCAAGCCCCAATAACGCGCCAGGCCGGAGCAAACGCCCGCGATCCAGCGTCCATTGCGCAGCCTCACCAGTGGTGTGTAGCCAGCATTGCCGCCGCTCGCAACTGTCTGTGCGGCCGCGGCCG